>JAJYBW010000241.1 GCA_021778815.1 Acidobacteriota bacterium
ATGGCAGCGCCGCCGATGCCGGTGCCGAGGGTGATCATCACGACATCGTCGGCACCTTTGGCCGCGCCGGCATACCATTCGCCCAGCAAGGCCATGCGGGCGTCGTTTTCGAGAGCGAAGGGCAATCCAAAATCCTTGAGGGCCCAAGCGGGAAGATCGATGCCGGGGGAATCTTCAAATTTTCCGTTGGTGGAGAGGACACGCCCGGTGGATCCGTCGACCATGGCGGCGCAACCCATGGCGACGCCGATGCAATCTTGCACAGGAACGCTCAGCTTCGCGAGCATGTGGTCGACGATGGCCTTGAAGCGGGGCAGCAGTGGCAGGAGTTCCGCGCCAGAGTCGACGGAAATTTCCTGTGACATGAGGATGGCTTCATCCTCCACGATCGCGAGGGTGACGTGCGAGCCGCCCAAATCAAGGGAAATAGCTTTCATGGTGTACCTGGAGACGAGATTGCACAAAAAGCCGGAAAGTTCAGCATACTCGAAATTTGCAGAAGGGATGTGGAGGGTGAGTAGTGGTGCGGAGGGATGGCATCTCTAGTCCAGCGAAGTTCGTCTGGATTCTTCACTTCGTTCAGAATGACTCTCACATCAATCGGTGCCACTGTGAAGTCAGCGTGTTTCTCGGTGGATTGCGTTTGACGAGCAAAGAAAAAGCCGGGAATCCGTGAGGATTCCCGGCAGTCTTCGAGCGAGGTTTAGAAATCGTAGCGAAGTGAGAATTGCTGTTTGCGACTCTGAACCAGTTCTGAGCTATAAATGCCGAAACCCGCGCCGCTGGTGACGATCGGGTTTAGTCCGCCCAGGCTGCTGACCGGACTGGTGTCGAAGCGCGAGGAGTTGGTGACGTTGAAGACCTCCCAGGCGAAGCGCAGGGTCTGGTCGTGGAAGGTTTTCCATACCTTGGAGAGGCTGGCATCCTGTTCGAAATAACCGTCGCCGCGGAGATTATTGCGGGTTCCTGCTTCGCCTGGATATGGATAGCGTATCGGGAAGCCTGTTGCAATGCCATTATTCAGGGCATTGGGGTGGGCAAACACCTGCGGCAAGCCGCCGGCGACCAGATGCTTGTGTATCGGAATCGGGCCAGTTTGTACGGCAAGGCCGGCGAATTGGTAATTCGTTGAATAGGCGAGCGGAGGTGCAATGCTGAAGGGCAAGCCGCTCGACCAGCGGGTGATGCCGGAGAGGGTCCACCCACCGATGAGGGCGTTGACCACTCCGTTGGATTCGGCACCATAGCGCATGCCGCGGCCAAAAGGAAGTTGATAGACAAAGTCGCCGGTCAGCAAGTGGCGGGTGTCGAAATCGGAGGGGCCACGATTTGCCTTCGGATTGAAGGAGTTGATGATCGCGCTGAAGCCTGTGGCGCTGAGTTCGTTGTTGCGCTCTGTATCCGACCCCAGGTCGATTGACTGAGACATCGTGTAGCTGAAGTTGAACGCGAGGCCGGAGCTGGTCACTCGGCGCGCGGTCAACTGGAGCGCGTTATAACTGCTCGTCCCGATGGAGGACCAGGCGTAGAGCGAGGAAAACTGGCGTTGGTAGTACCGGGTTGTGATATTCCCGTTGGCGTCCTCAAACGGGCCACATCCGAGGCCACCCGCGCCTTGATTGGGATCGCAATAGGCGTCCAAAACGGCAAGGGCAAAGGAGTCGTTCCCGCTGAGAGCTTGAGGCTGATACACGTTGGTATAGATGTTCTGAGTCGCGCTTTGGCCACCGTATGCCAGATAGGGAAACATATTCTCCCAGTAGGGAATGGGCTGTACTGTGGTAGCTCCGGCGTAGGTCGCCTGAGCGAGAAGTTTGCCCGCCTCGAAGTAGTCCATGCCGGATTTTGGATCGACCAGATCGAGCGGCTCAGCTAAATCCAATTGCTGCAGCAGGTGCCGGCCGAAGGTGCCGACGTAATCCGCTTCGACGGAGAATCCGTGGGGGATTTCCCGCTGAATGGAAAAGTCGTAAGCAATCGTATAGGGCGTTTTGATTTTGCTGTCGACGCCCCAGGTAATGGCGAGGCCGGTATTGACATTATTGGGCGGCGTATACGGATAGGGGATGACGGACGGAATATTGACTCCTGAGAGCGATGGGACTGCAGTGAGAGTCGTGAAGCGCGGTGCATTGTCGACGGAGTATTGCCCGGCCGGATTGGTGATCGAGGTGGTTAGCCCGAAGGAACCGAGCTGCGCGAATGTGTCGACGATCCCCGCTCCGAAATGGTCATAGTACATGCCGCCACCCACTCGAATGGAGGTCTTATTGTCGGGCGCGACGACCAACGCGATGCGTGGCGCGAAATTTGTTTTCTGCATACTCCAGTACGATGGCTTGCCGTTGGCGTTGCCGGAAGGGGCGAAAGAAAGGTCGGGCTGATCCGTAATGCCTTTGTACATTCCCGCCACGCGATTTTCAAACCACTGGTGCGTGTCGACGGTTGGCTGGACCTGCTGGCCGTGGGTTTCATAGGGAGGCTGCAACAGCACCTGGCGGAGGCCAAAGGTCAAGGTTGCATTCGGATAGATTTTCCATTGGTCCTGGACGTACCACTCGAATTCCCTGTTGTAGTAATTCAACGCAACCGGAGCGCCTTCCGCATTGGTAGTTCCCGTTTTGCCGCCAGCCTGCACGGTGAAGTTGTACTGCCCTTGAATAAACGGAATGACGCCAGCCATCATGCCTACCTCTTCGCTGTAGGTGGTGGCATCGCCAGAATCGACCGGAGGCTGGCCGAACGCGCCGGGATTCAAGCTCCCTGTTTGATTTCCCGATGCATCCGTCTGGCCTGCAATTGCTCCTCCGGTATTCAGCCATTGGATATTGCCGTCGGCATATCCAAAGGACGTGGCGTCTGAATTGGAATAGTTGGTGATGAGACGCAGGTCTCCACCAAACGAGATGGAATGATTGCCGTGTGTCCAACTAACGTTGTCGACGAAGTTTTGCACGGGTACGTGAACGATGGTGGTGCAGGTCTCGGCAGTGGGAGGCGACAGGGTGCGGAAGAACTGGACGTAGGCGCCGCAATCGGTTCCAGCCTGGCTATAGCCCTGGCGGATGTAGCCGTAGCGGAAATCGTTGACCAGGTTATTGGTGAGTTCCCAGGTATCGCCCGCGCCCAGTCCCTTGGTGTTATCGCGAATCACAAAGCTGGGCGGCTGACCGGGGAACTGGACTACGTCGTCCGTGGTGTCATCCTGGAGATTGCCGCGAAAGAAAAGCTGGTGGTGCGGGACAGGATCCCAGTCCAGGCGGACGATGGATGTGTTGAGGTTCTGTGGGTTGGGTGAAGAGAAGCTGTACGATCCAAGGTTCAATCCGTCCCCTAGGGCACCACCGTTGGCGACCGGATACAACTTCAACATGGTGAGGATGTTGGGATCGACGCCGGGACCCCAGGGGCAGGTGCCATTGCCGGAGCATAGCAGGTCGGTGGCGGCAATCTGCTTGGGAGTCTGGGTGACGTTGACGCCGCCGCTCTGGTAAATAATGTTGCCCGTTAGCAGCGATGCGGTGGGAGTTTCACGTTGGACCTGCGCATTTTCGCGGATATGGGAACCTTCGTAGTTGCCAAAGAAGAAAAGCTTTTTCTTCTTGATCGGCCCACCCAGATCGGCTCCGTAGGTATTGCGGATATATTTGCCAGGAGTATTCGGCAGTCCACCGGCCAGCTCGGCGTTTTTGTTGAACCAGTTGTTGGCGGCCGTGTTGGTGTTGCGGTTGTATTCGTATGCTGCGCCGTGGAATTGGTCGGTACCGCTCTTGGTGACCAGGTTGACCTGGGCGCCGGCGGAGCGGCCCTGGTCGGAATTCGCCATGCCGGTGGTGACGCGAAATTCGTCGATGGAATCCAGAGTCTCACGCAGAATTCCGGTGAAGGCATAGCCGCTGCGCTGATCGTTGTCGTCGAGGCCATCCATGGTGATGTTGTCCTGATCGGAGCGAACACCGTTGACGGAACCTGTACGGCTGTCGGTGACCGCATCGACTTTATGGCCCAGGTACAGGACGCCGGGTTGCAGGCTCAGCAGATCCGGCACGTTGCGGTCAATCATTGGCAAGGACTGAATGGTGCGATTACTAATCGCGTTGCCGAGCGAAGCGTCGGTGGTATTTAAAGTCTCTGTTTCCGCGGAGACGTTGACAGTTTGGGAAAGCGCCTGCACGGACATGGTGAATGGAATGGTGGCGGGCTTGCTAACCAGAAGTGCGCCCACCTTGGTTTGGTCGGCAAAACCCTTGGCACTGATGGTCACCGTCCAGGTTCCGGGAGCGAGTTGAGAGAACTGATATTGTCCGCGAGCATTGGTGGTGGTGGTGAGGGTTTGGCCGGTTGCCTGGCGGCTGATGGTGACGGCAGCGTCCGGCAGAACTCCGCCGCTGGGATCGGTGACGACCCCGGTCAGCGAGGTTGTGGCTTGCTGGGCGAACGATGTGAACGGAAGTAACAAAAATACCATCGCCAGTACGACCAGAGCGGCCGTGAAGATTTGCTTTTTCATCCCCTACCTCCCAAATTGCTTGCAAAAGACTCAGCCATGAAAACAAAAACCAATGCTCGAGGGAGCAGAAACCGAGTGAAACCAGCAGATTGACTTCGAACTTGTTCGACCTACAGGGGGCGTGCAGTGTTTGAGGCGGAAAACGATTCGATACGGTTGGCCGGCGCGAAATCAGTACCGGTCCCCGACTCCGAGGGAGTTTTGAAAAGTATGTAAATAAAACCGCTTAACGTCAAGAAAAAAAGCCAAGCGAAGAATTGTCGAAGAAATAATCGACCGAGAGTGAGAGCAGGTCGGATGGTGATCGCATGTGCAGATTTGCAGGCGGTGGAGCCGTCGGCGCTGTCGTTTCGTAGCGGCGATTCGCCGGAGATAACGCCGAGCGGGCACGGCCAAAATTGACATTTCAATCGTCCGTTCCGACAATGACAACCAACCGTCCATCCAGATGCAGTGCGTCTCGAAATGGTTGATGGAGAAGGAGTATCGTGCGGCAGTATAAGAGACTGAGCCCATTTTCGTTTCGAGTTTCAATCGGCATTTTCGCTTCATCTATCCTTCTCCTGGTTCTATCCCATTCATTCACTTCTATTGCCGCTATCTCGCCAGACCATGCGCCGACTCGCCCGTGGATGCTTCGTTCGCTGCCCCCCGAACAGCGCGCAGACTTGTTGCTGCACGCGATGACGATGGACGAAAAAGTCACCATGGTGCATGGCGTGGATCCGATGCCGATTTCTGGATACGTCGGGTACGTTCCGGGAAACGCCAGGCTCGGTATTCCGGCGCTGCGGTTAGCCGATGGGCGGGCTGGAGTTGGAAATGGCGCTAAGGATGTAACTCTGCTACCTGCGCCAATAGCCGCTACGGCAAGTTGGGATTCGAATCTGCTGCGCAGGTTTGGAGCGGTGCTGGGCAATGAGGAATGGGGCAAGGGTACGAATGTCGCGCTGGCCCCATCGATCGATGTGGTGAGAGTTCCAGAGTGGGGACGGACCTTTGAGAGTTATGGTGAGGATCCCTACTTCAACGGCCAGATGGCGATTGCTGAGATTCAAGGCATTCAGAGTCAGGGTCCAATT
>JAJYBW010000242.1 GCA_021778815.1 Acidobacteriota bacterium
CATGAGCCGGCTGCTCTCGATTGCGTACGGAATGGGCGCGGCCCTGACCCTGGATGAATTCGCCCTGTGGCTGAACCTGGATCCAATGGCGTATTGGTCACGGCAAGGCCGCGAGAGCATCGATGCCGTCGTCTTGTTCGGCGCACTCCTCGCGATGGGCACCTGGGGAGCGCCGCTGTTGCGGCGTCACCGCCTCTGACCGTAGTCGTTCCCCAGACAAGTGGCGGCCTTCCACTAGCTAGTCAAATTTGCTTTGCCCTGCAATGCCTCCAGGCGCCGAAAAATCGCGCCCTTCGATTCACCATCTCCCAGGTCTGTCAGGTTGATGTTGACGTTGGCTAGCAGTCCTTTCCGGCTGGCGTCCAGCAAATGTTGTGCCGTCGCCAGATCGCTCGACAGAAAATCTGGCACGTTGACGGCTATCTCCGCCGCATACGCTTCCAGCTTCACAACCGCTTCTGCCGCAGCAATTGGCACTTCTGTGCACTCCAGCAGGCATCGTTGAAGATCGGCCTGTGAGTAGGCACCCTGGACTTTTCGCGCAGCCATGTATCGATCGAAGACGCGAATGTCTTCCTCCGCGCAATGCGCCAATTCCTCTTCGTAGATTTTTACCTTGGCGGCGATTGCTTCCATGCCCACATCTGGTTTCCGCCTGGCGCTTAGGACGCACACCATCCGCAGCAGCGCGGCCGCAAAGGTGGCCGCAACCGCTGCCACCGCACCGCCTCCGGGGGTAGCGGAACTCGCAGCAACACGATCTCGAAACTGCAGAAGTGAATTATCCCAGAGCGTCGCGTCGCGGTTTTCCGTCATGGCGTAAGCTCCAGCGGATCTTCAATCAGCGCCGTCAGATACTCAACACACAGGTCCAGTTCCGCCAGCGGCACGCATTCCCGCGGACTGTGCGCCGTTCTCATATCCCCGGGCCCCAGCACAATCGTATCGCTCGCCAGTGTCGACATCAGAGGTGCTTCGGTGCCGAAAGGCACGCCAATCGCCTCCCGTCCACTAATCTCCGTCCACCGTCGAACCAATGACGAGTTCGCAGCGGTTTCGAATCCGGGTTGCTCCCGCAATATTTTCACTTCAAATTGAAACTCCGGATCATCGTGCCGCAATTCCTGAACCATCCCTTGCACGATGCCAGGAATCTCTCCCATGGGATCGCCGGGAAGCGGCCTCCATTCCAGCAAAAACTTGCATTCCCCTGGAAGAATGTTCTTCGCCGTTCCTCCCTCGATGGTTCCCACATTGAATGTCGTGTATGGCGGATCGAAGATGTGCGCGAACTCCCGAACCGGCGCGTCTTGCAGCAACCGCCCATACTGATCGATCTTTCCAATCAGCGTCGCTGCACGATAGATCGCAGAAATTCCCTGCGCCGGATGGGCACTGTGCGCTTCTTTTCCAAACACGCGAATCTCCGCCAAACCGTATCCTTTGCCGGCGCGCGCCGGGTGCAGCGATGTCGGCTCACCCACCACCACATGCCGTGGCCGCAGCAGGCCGGCTTCCAGCAAATACCGCGCCCCCACACAGCCAATTTCCTCCTCTGCTGTCAGCACAAGCGCAACCGTCGATGCGAAATGAACTTCGTCCGCATTGAGAAGAGCCGCGAGCAGGCACGCCAGAAAGCCCTTCACATCGCAGGCGCCGCATCCGTGCATCGCATCCCCGATCACCTGCGGAGCTACAGCCTCGTTCCATTCCGCGCTGTAGGGCACCGTATCCGTGTGACAAACGAACGCAAGGTCGACGGCGAATTCGTCTCCCTTTTGCCACGGCGGCGTCGCCAGCAAGTTCACCTTCTCTACCCCGCTGGCATCGCGATACGGCAGCTCTCGAAAATTCCAGCCGTGTCCGCGCAGCACGTTCTCGACAAAGTCAATCAGCGGACGATTTGTCAGCGCCGAGACCGACGGGATCCGAATCAGCGCATCGAGCAATGCGGCAGGCGATATCTTCTCCATCACACTCACACCGCACCATCCGCGGTCGCCCCATTCGATAGTGAACACGGCTGAACTCGCTTGCCCGCGACAAATACCTGCGGCAAATTCGGTACCGCCGCGAAGTAGGCTAATTCGCGATAGTCGCAAAACTCGTGGATCAGAAAGTCCGCCCCTTTGCCCGCTTCCAGCGAGCCCACAATATCTCCGAGACCAAGGCTGCACGCAGCGTTAATCGTGGAAGCGGTCAGCGCTTCTGAGGGCAGCATCTTCATCTGCTGGCACGCCAGCGACATCACAAACGGCATCGAAGTCGTCGGCGATGAACCTGGATTGAAGTCCGTCGCCAGCACCACTGCGAGTCCCGCATCCATCATCGCTCGCGCATTGGGATAGCGATCTCGCCCAAGGCAAAAGACGGAGGCCGGCACCAGCACTGGCTGCACCGATGCGCGCGCCAGCGCAGCGATTCCCTCGGTATCCGTGCACTCCAGATGATCCGCCGTCACTGCGCCCAACTCCGCGGCGAGCGCCGCTCCCCCATCGGCGGCGAATTGTTCCACGTGCATACGCAGCGCGAGTCCAGCATCCTTCGCCGCATTTAGAATCTCGCGGCTCTCCGCAATCGTGAAGGCATGTTCGTCGCAGAACACATCGCAAAACTCCGCCAACTTGTCTCGTTGCACCCGCGGCACAATTTCCCGCACCACCAGCGCGATGTAATCTGCCCGATCCTGCTGAAATTCCGGCGGAATCGTATGCGCGGCCAGCAATGTTGCCACCATCCGCAACGGCGTGTGCTTCGCCAGCGATCGAATCACGCCCAGGATTTTCAGCTCCGCATCGAGCGAAAGTCCATACCCCGACTTCGCCTCGACCGTCGTCGTCCCGTTTCGCAGAAACCATTCCGCATGGCGACCCGCGAGCGCCAAAAGCTCCTCTGCCGTAGCGTCGCGAGTCGCTCGTACCGTGGTCGCAATGCCGCCTCCGGCCGCCGCAATCTGCTGGTAGGTCTTGCCTGCGATACGCTGTTCAAACTCTGCCGCGCGCGAACCCGCAAACACCATGTGCGTGTGCGCATCCACAAATCCCGGCGTCACCACGCACCCATGCGCATCGATCACAGGAAGATGTTTTTCTCGTGCCAGCGCCTGCCGCAATTCGTCGGTCGTGCCCGTGCGCTCAATTTTGCCGTCGTCAATCACCATCGCAGCATCTTCGACGACGGCCAGTTCCCGCATCTCGGCCGCGCCTCGGCGAGGGCCAGGCTTCCCCGCCAGCGTGACAAGCTGTCCGCAGTGAATCACCGCAAACCTCTTCGGCATAGATTCGTTCATTTGCGGCGCATCGGAATCACGATGCCTTGGCTCTCGGCGGTTTCGATGGCTTGCTCGTACCCGGCATCGGCATGGCGCGCCACTCCAATGCCAGGATCGTTATTCAGCACCCGGTGCAGTCGCTCTTGCGCAAGCTTCGTCCCGTCGGCCACGCAAACCTGCCCGGCGTGCAGCGAATATCCCATTCCAACTCCGCCGCCATGATGGAACGACACCCAGCTCGCACCGCTGGCCGTATTCAATAGTGCATTCAGAATCGGCCAATCCGCAATCGCATCCGAGCCATCCTTCATCTGCTCCGTCTCGCGATAGGGCGAAGCAACGGAGCCGGTATCCAGATGATCGCGTCCAATCGCAATCGGTGCCTTCAACTCTCCGCTGCGAACCAGTTCATTCATGGCCTCACCCATGCGTGCCCGCTCTCCATAGCCCAACCAGCAGATGCGCGCCGGCAATCCCTGAAAATGAACTCGCTCCCGCGCCAGATGAATCCAACGGGTCAAAATCTCGTTCTCCGGAAATAGTTTCAGCGCCAACTCATCGGTGCGATAGATGTCCGCAGGATCCCCCGACAGCGCAACCCAGCGAAACGGTCCGGCTCCCTCGCAGAATAATGGACGAATATATTCTGGCGTAAATCCGGGAATGTCGAAAGCCTGCGTGCACCCGGCATCGAACGCGCGTTTGCGGATGTTGTTGCCGTAGTCGAACGCGACCGCGCCGCGGCGCTGCATGGCCAGCATCGCTTCGACATGCACTGCCATGCTCGCCATCGAATGCTTCACGTAATCGACCGGATCCGATTGCCGCAATGCCGACGCAGCGGCCAGCGAATACCCTGCGGGAATATATCCATTCAACGGATCGTGCGCGCTGGTCTGATCGGTGATCACGTCAATCTCCACCTCGCGCCGAACCAGTTCCGGCAGCACCTCCGCGCAATTGCCCACCATGCAGACGGACAACGCCTGCTTCTTTCGTCGCGCGTCCTCACAAAGCTGCAGTGCTTCGTCCAGCGACTCGGTCATCTTGTCGCAATAGCCTGTTTCCTGACGCCGCTCAATGCGCGTCCGGTCAGGATCAATGCCGAGAAAGACCGCGCCGTTCATGGTCGCGGCCAGCGGCTGAGCCCCGCCCATCCCGCCGATGCCACCCGACACAATCAGCTTTCCCGCGAGGCTTCCGCCAAAATGTCGATCCGCCATCGAGGAAAATGTCTGGTAGGTTCCCTGCAAAATTCCCTGTGTGCCGATGTAAATCCAACTGCCCGCCGTCATCTGTCCAAACATGATCAGGCCCGCGCGATCCAGCTTATGAAACTCATCCCAGTTGGCCCACGCGCCCACCAGGTTCGAATTCGCAATCAACACCCGCGGCGCACCTTCATGCGTAGGAAACACGCCAACCGGTTTGCCCGATTGCACCAGCAGCGTCTCCTCGTTGCCCAGGCGTTCCAACTCCCGCACGATGGCGTGATAACACTCCCAGTTGCGCGCCGCCTTGCCGATACCGCCATAGACCACCAGCTTTTCCGGCGCCTCTGCAACCTCGGGGTCCAGATTATTCATCAGGCATCGCAGCGCGGCTTCCTGTTGCCAACCCTTACAGCGCAATGTAGTACCGCGGGGCGCGCGAATCACGGGAGCGGAACTTGCCGTCGTCGTTGACATAATTTATTTCTTCGCAAACTGCGGCGCAGACCACACTTTGCGAGCGACCTCCTCATATTGATTCAGAATTTCCTGCTGCTGCGGATGCCGATGATCGCGCACCACAAACCGTCCGCCCACACACACATCGGCGATGGCAGCGGTCCGCATGCCGAACACAATCGTCGACAGCAGATCCTCGCGCGAATCGCCCGCGATCGAGATGTCACTCAAGTCGACCGTGAAGAAGTCCGCCAGCTTGCCCGGCTCGAAACCACCAGCGTCGCAACCCAGCGCATGCGCGCCGTTCGCCGTCGCACAACGGAATAGACGCGCCGACAACTCCTGACCATCGATGCCGTCGAGAAGGCTTCGTTGTTGCTGCTGCAGTCGCAGATGGTATTCCAACTCGCGAGCATCTTCGAGTGGCTCGATCTGCGCTTGACTGTCAGAACCCAGGCACACCGGAATGCCTCGCTCCATCACCTCACGCGCCGCGAGAATGCCATCGCCCAGATTGCGCTCCGTCGTCGGACAGGCGCAAATTGTCGCACGACTTGCCGCCAGCAAATCCATTTCCTCTCGATCAACGTGGGTCGCGTGCACGGCGGTAAATCGGTCGCGCAATAATCCCT
>JAJYBW010000002.1 GCA_021778815.1 Acidobacteriota bacterium
GCTGTCTTGAAGATCTTGGAATGCGGTTTGCGTGTCCAGTTTGATCTGGTCCTGGACATTGGCGAGGTTGGCACGGCTGGCCCTGGAAAGTGCCTGCGCTTGATGGATCTCCGCTCGTGTGCCGCCACCCTCATAAATCGGAATGGACAAATTGAGCGAGCCGCCCACCTGGTCGATGGCCACGGGCGGAATCAGCGTTCCCGCGGCGTGCTGGCCGATGCCGCTCAGCGTCAAGGTGGGCCAACGCGCCCGCTTGGCATACTGCACCTGTTGCTCCGACACTTTCAATGTGGCCCTTGCCTGCTGCAGCAGCGGCTGATTTTTCAGCGCCGCCGCAAGCCACGGTCCGATCGTGTCCGGCTGCGGACCAGTCGGTTGTAACGACGTGACGTCCTCCAAGGTTCCTACGGGCTGGTGCGTCAGACGCTCCAACTGGTTCTTCGCCACCGTGACCGCATTGTTCGCCGCAATCAGGTCAGCCTTGGCCGCGTCCAATTGCGCCTGCACTTCCTGCACCGAAATAATATCTCCGCTGCCAACCTGCAGGCTGGCTCGGGTCTGCTTGTCGATACTTTGCAGCAGGTCCATCTGCTGCTGCGCTACGCGCTGGTTGGCTTCAGACTGCAAGATGCCAAAGTAGGCCTGCGTCACCTGCAGCGCGACCACTTGCTGCGCATACGCCAGGGCCGCTTCGCTGGCCCGTATGCGGCTGTCCGACTGCTTCATCGCGGTAAACGCCTGCCCGTTGAAGATCGACTCGGTCAAGCTGGCGCTGAAGACGTCAGAATGATATCCCGTGGAAATCGTTTGCGCGCCGAAGCCCGTGACACGGGCGGTATTCATACCTCCGCTGGCTCCAGCATTGATGTGCGGAAGAAGCGCCGCGCGTGCCAGCGGTCTGCCGGCCAGATCGTGGTCCAACTGTGCCCGCGCCTGGGCGAGGACCGGTGAAGTCGAAGCCGCCTGTTTGTAGGCTGTCTGCAGGTTCTCCGCCGCAGAGGAGACCGTATGGAAGATCGCACACCCGAAGGCCGCGAGCATCGACATGGAGAGTGCAAGAGAACGACGTTTCAGCCCCATGGCGCCTTGTTCTCTCCTCAGACCATCCGGGTTTCTTTTGACTGGAGCCATTTTCGTTTTACTCCACCGATATACATCAATCTCTCGCGGCATCATCGGATAACCGTTGCGATACATGGGAATCGAGGACCGCGAGCCGCGCGGCAAAGAGGCGGCGGCTCGGCCAGGTGATCTCCTGATCGTTCAGTGTGGATATGCAATCGTGATTCAACACTTCTGCTCGCGCGGTCATCTCGTTCTCTCCTTCAGAACCTGCGTCGCACAAGTGAAGAAATTGCAGACGCAAGGGGTAAGCAGCCGGTAATACACGGTGGTCCCTTCGCGCCTGTCCTCAACGATGCCGTGGGCGCGAAGCAACGCCAGGTGTTTCGAAACGGTCGACAGATCGCCGCCGACAAGGTCCCTCAGTTCCCCAACCGAGCACTCCCCGCGACTCAGCCGGTCCACAATCATCAGTCGGGATTCATGGGCAAGGGTCTTGAGCATCTTTGCCTGTTCCACGAAGGTGTAGCGTTTTTTCATGGGTCAACATTATTTCTTTATTGGCCATGTTGCCATGTAGGGATGCAAAATGCTGTGATCGCCGTCACGGGAGTTGCAAAGAATGCTTGGATCATCGTCCGCCCCGTTGGAGGCGATGGGCACCTTTGGGCCGTTCCGCACCTTCGAGACAGTGTCTCGAAACCTGCCGCCTCAAACCGTTCGCCTTTCCCTCAGGGGCGAACTGCGCCAGATGATTTTCCAGCCGCCCTATCAGATCGATCCACGGCACATAATTACTGTGCTGACGGAAACGGGCGGCGATCGGTTTTCCAAAATCCGCGCTGTCGATGCGATCCGCATAGATCAGGCAACTGAAGAGTATCCGCGCGAGCAGGCCCCGCTGAAACGCCTGAATCACCTGGTCGCTGTTCTTCTCGCCCATGCGCTGGCATGCGTCCGTGAGTTCCAAAACCAACTCTGGATCAGCCAGCAATGCCTCGATGGGTTCTCGGACGACCGAATCCGCGTTGCTCCATGCTTCCGTGCGGTGCGTGTTGGCGTCGGTATTGTTCAGCATTCTGCTGAAATCGTCGCTCCCGTCCGACTTCACGCATTCCGGCGCTTCGAAGCACACATCTTCGGAATCGCACATCCCGATGTCCTGAAGGTCTCCAGAATTTCTGGATGGGACACGCGGATGAGAGCATGTCCGATCTCTACGACAAGATTAAAGAGGATGTGGCGTTCCGTAGAGAGTGGGCAGAAAAGTGGGGTTTCGGCTTCACGCTTGCTTCGGCTGAACCGAATGTACCGAAAACAGAGGAAGAATACGAAGCGAAGAAAGTTGCGTAAGTATCTTTAAATTGTGTGAGAAAGAATGGTCGGCCCTAGTGGAAGATTTTAGAACCTCTCGTGCACTCGATGGCGAGAATATCGACATTTACTTTACCGCTTCCGGGGATTCTTTTCACCGGTGAAACTTTCGATGATATTCCGCTTAGACAACCGGCCAATCTAATTGCCGCATCGTCCTCGCACTCAGCTTCCCGACCCTGGAAGACTGAAGTTGCAGCCGATCATTCAGCCACGCCATCGATTCCGGAGTAAGATCCATAGCCGGTTTTTGCATGTAAGCAGTCCTGGGATTAGATTCTCGCCAGCGAGCTTGCGCCTCTTGGTGGACGCCAAGGAGAGCGCCCCCAATTCGTTCATCATTTGATTAAGCGACACGCCGTCGTCGAGTCGCCCTCCCAATGAACTCCGCGTCCTCCACTCTTATGTAATGAGGCCACGACTTCTTCCAATTGCCTCTATTGAAGCCTCCGTTGAACTGTCGCAAGAATATTCAATCGGGTGTTCCGAAAGACAGCGAACGGTGCCTAATAGACTAACCGCAAACAAACCTCGGGTCAGCGCGAAATGTTAGAAATTTTGAAGGAGATAGGATACGTCGCATTAGCTATATTCGGAGCAAGTTGGATAGTGGTTTGGATCAATGTCTTCGCCAGAGCTATGTTAGTCCAGTGGTTGAATAAGCGAGAAAAAAACAAGCCCACGAAGAGGCGGTCGATAGAGTTCTGCAAGACCATTTTTCCCAAGATGAAATTGACTGGATTGTCCGCGATGGAAAGAGAAAGCAAACCGGTGGGATTCTGGCCGCCTTTGCTTCGATCACCGCTAAGCATGTGAACAAGTGGGATGAATGGGCCGAACGTGATGTGGACTACTATACTGGATCGTTTTAGACTTTGCTCCCAAGGAGTACCCGGAGACATTTCCCCGGATATTTACGCATGGCGCTCAAGAAATCTGAATACACCTCGCTCTGGGCCAGTTGCGATGAACTTCGCGGCGGCATGGATGCCAGCCAGTACAAGGAGGGCGTCCTCGTCCTACTTTTCATCAAGTACGTCAGCGACAAATATGTCGACATCCGGTTTGCCCCCGTCACCATGCCTCCGGGTCGTCCTTCCGAGACATGGTCGCGCTCAAGGGCAATCCCGACATCGGCGGTCAGATCAACAAGAAGATCATCGCCACGCTGTAGAAAGCCAACAATCTCTCTGATTTCCCAGATTTCAACGAAGCCGCCAAACTCGGCAGCGGCAAGGAGATGGTGGATCGACTCACCAACATGGTCGCAATCTTTGACAATCCGGCGCTCGACTTCTCCAAGAACCGTGCCGATGGCGACGACATCCTTGGCGATGCCTACGAGTACCTGATGCGGCACTTCGCCACGGAGATCGATCGCAAGGGCCAGTTCTTCTATACCCCGGCAGAGGTCAGCCGCATCATGGCTCAGATTCTCGGCATCCGAACTGCTCGGGTTACCTCTTACACCACGGTGTATGACCCGACCTGCGGTTCGGGATCGCTTCTGCTCAAAGTGGCCGATGAGGCGACGGCCACGCCCACCCTCTGCGGGCAGGAGAAGGATGCTGCGACCAGCGCCTGGCCCGCATGAATATCGACGGTATACGGATCGAAAGATTGATGCCACTCTTTGACCTGATCATCATCTAGACATGTGATTCTCCCTCTCGAGAATTTCTGGCGAAGCGGATGGCGTTTCCGGCGGAGCAAAATTATACAGCAACGGCACTTTATTGGTCCACATCGTCAGCGTTTTTCCTGCGCTCTTCGCAGCAGCCGTGGCGAGCCTTTTTTCCTCTGGAGACCGGCGATACGCCCTTCTCACTCCGTCATCGCAGGTGCCACAGCAGCCTATTTTCCGGGGATTTCTTGGACGCGAGATGCACCAACCTATTTCCCGACCATTCCGGTGGCCGATTGATGTGCGTGTTGCAGATGCAGCACGTGTGGGATGGGGGGGGCGAATTCCCATGGCTCTTTTGCCGTAACGCCAAAGATAAATACCTGGCCCGGCCTATATCTCTGCCGGACTTCGAAATTTTCAAACGCCACACCGCCTGGAACTGGGTCGCGAGAGGCCCAATAGACACGCCGGCCATTCACCCTAACACGAAGATCCGGTTCGATGTCGTCCGCTGGAACCCTCCAATACTGTGTGAGCTTGGGAAGAAGGTAGCGCCAGTGCCCCGCTGCTGCGGTATCTAGAACCTTAGACGGGGATGATTCATTCGAAGTGCAAAGAGCGATGGCATCGCCATCGGAAGTCTGCAACATTTCATCCAGCGGGTAATTTTCATGTTCGATGAACGCGTCACCAGCGTAGGACGCGTAAAGCTTGCGACTGTCTACAACGCGGTCCTTGAGCCAGAGCCAGCGTAATCTCTCGTAATTTCCCATTGTTGCGGTCACCGTTAACTCTTCCACGGCCGGGCTGTCGTTATATTGGTACACTGCCAAACGAAGCTCATTGGGGTGGTCGCTGTCTATCGATGCCATCAGATATACGTGCGCGCCATTTGCCGCAAACCGCTCTACGTCGATCTGCACGGTGAGCCTTTCTATTGGAGAGACACGGCTTGAGAAAGCGTGCAGGTTGCCGCGGAACCCATCAACCGAAGCTGTTTTAACAAGGTCTACCCACAACCGTTTGCCGCGAGACCCCGGATCCATAAGGCTTGGCTCCAACTCACTGAATGCCTGTCGGCTGGCGCGGCTACCAGCGCCAAACACCACAGGTTCAATCGCGATGAAATTCAGGAGATCGGGTTTGCCGGTCTTCGCAGAAATCACGCCTACGCGGATGAGTCCGCGAGGCCCCGGCAATCCTCCTGGAGAGGGTATGCCAAAAACAATGCCATCCTTACGGCCCCAGATCAGCGGGTCACCCCGTTTATGAGGTCGAATCCACTCCGAATCTATATGACTTGTAACTTGGCCATACGCGCTGTGAGGCTCCAAAGCCGCGGATAGCAGGAACACCGCCGCGAGGAACAGGAGGCTCGCCGCCATCGAAAATCGGGCAATCGACATATGAGTCTCTTCGGATGATTGGCAGAATTTTAAAAACTTTGCTTGGAGTATTTAAACGGATCAACGATTTAATCGTTTAAAATACTGTACACCACAAATCAGATCGACGTAGGCATTGCTAAATCATGCGAGCGAATTGAGATAAAAAACAGGCATTTGCCAAAGTTGAGGACAGATTATTCGCCGCTTGAAGTGATTGCGGCGTGAGATCAAAGTGCTCAGGCGGCTGTAAGATGAATCAGATTTCCTGCTCTAATCGCGCCTCTGGTTGTTTGTGAGGCCTGGGGGTTCACCCATCCATGCCTTCTATCGTGGAAGTAGCAAAACGCGCTGGAGTATCGATCGCCACGGTTTCGAACGTGATCAGGGGAACCAAGCGTGTCAGCCCCGCTTTACAGGAGCGCGTTCAATTGGCCATTCGGGACTTGGACTATTATCCGAATGAATTGGCGCGCAGTCTGAAGGTAAAGCAGACGCGAATGCTCGTCATGGTGCTCCCGGACATCACCAATCCTTTTTTCCCTGAGATCATTCGGGGTGCTGAAGATTGCGCTTTTCAACGCGGCTATTTCTTGATGACGGCGAACACAGATGAGCAAATCGGGCGTGAGCGCAGAATCGTTTCGGCGCTCCGTTCCTATCGAGTCGATGGAATTCTGCTGGCTTCCGCGCCGGGAAAAGATATCAGCCATATTGAAAGCGTCCTACGGGCTGGATTATCAATCGTCTGCCTGGATAGAACTGTTTCCGGAATCGAGACCGACGCGGTGTTGTTGGACAACGTTCGGGGGGCACAAGAATGCGTGCGCCATCTGATCCAGGCCGGCTATCGTCGAATTGCAATCATCACCGGACCGTTAAAATTGCTGACCGGGCGCGAGCGCCTGCGCGGCTATGGGGACGCACTTCGAGAGGCAGACATAGAGCCTGACCCCGCGTTGATTTTCGAGGGAGATTTCCGTGAAGACTCCGGCTATCGTTTGAGCAAAGAAATGCTGCGAAGACGCCGCAAGCCTTCCGCAATATTTGTTTGTAACGGCGTTATGACACTCGGCGTGTTGAAGGCGTTGGAAGAGACTGGCATGCTATGCCCGAATGATATTGCCTTGGCGACATTTGACGATTTGATGCTCGACCATTCTTTTCATCCCCACTTGACTACTGTCGTACAACCCAGTTATGAGATCGGCGCCCGTGCGGCGACCATCCTGATAGACCGTATCGAAGGCAAATTGCCGAAGGAACCTCTCGTGGTGCGAATCGCGCCAACGCTTATCGTCCGCGAGTCTACAAGACCACGAAGGCCGTAGATAGGTGCTGACTGTTCAGGCGCTCTGCTTGAATGTCAAGCCTGATAGTTGCCACAGCGCAGTGCCAGGATGCGTGGTGCCCTCAGAATAGGCTCCAGTCTAAGTTTCGTTTCCGTGCAAATCGAACTACAGGATTCACAGGGTCGAAAGGATACGGGAATGCGAAATTTCCCTGGGGGCAGGATTCCATAGAATGCAATCAAAATCAAATGCCTTGACAAAGTGCGATTTTATATGGTCTTCTCATCCCGTTGTTTTAAACGTTTAACATTCGGAGCGAATCGATGAAAATAGTGACTGCAAAAATCTGGCCAGTTGTCGCTCTGTCCGTCATGCTGACGGTCTGGATATTTCCGAGCCTCACTTGGGCGCAGGCCTACCGTGGAGCGATCAAGGGCCAGGTGGAGGATCAGACGCATGCTGTTGTCGCTGGAGCGCAGGTTTCACTCAAAAATCAGGCCACAGGTGTGGTTTCGACGACCGTATCGGGTAAATCGGGCGAGTTCAGCTTCCTGAATCTCATCGCCGGACACTACCGGCTCATCTCCACAATGCAAGGGTTTCAAACAAATATCCAGCAGGATCTTGCTGTGAATCTGGGAAGCACCGTTGCCGTGACCGTCATGCTCCAGGCAGGTGAGACCAAGCAGACCGTGACCGTTTCCGCAAACTCCGCCAGCGTTGAAAGCCAGACCTCGGAGATTGGCACGACTGTTACACCCCAGGAGATCAAGGATTTGCCGTTGCCGATGAGTGGCGACAGCAGAAACCCTCTAAGCTTTGTTCTTCTAACGCCTGGCGTTAGCGGTTCCGAGCCTGGGGCTACCCCGGACTACAGGCTGCATATCAGTGGTTCGGTCAGCGAAGCCGATCAGGTCTATATCGATGGCGTCCCGGTCTTGAATACAAACGAAATGGGGAATCTGTCAACGGACCATCCCCCGCTCGATTCCATTTCAGCATTCAAAGTCATCACGAACAATCAGACCGCCGAATACGGTCTCGCCAGCGGAATCGTTTCCTTCGGATTCCGTTCAGGCACCAACGATCCGCATGGAAGCCTGTTTGAATATGTACAGAACTCCGCGCTCAATGCCGCCGGCTACGTGACAGATGCCCTTCATCAAAAGAAAGCTCCATTGAGCCAAAATGAATATGGTGGCACGTTCGGCGGCCCGGTGCGGATCCCGAAACTTTACGACGGCCGGAACAAAACTTTCTTCTTCGTGGACTATACCGGATTTAGGTACCGCCCAAGTTACAACAACGCGGCCCTGACAACGATTCCAAACGAGTATCGCACGGGAAACTTCTCCCAATCACTCGGAACGCAATTGACGTCTGCTGGAGCACCAGTCTTTGATCCAGCAGGACGCCCAGTTTATAACGGTGAAATTTACGACCCGCTTTCCGCTCATACCGTAGTCGGGCCCGATGGGAAGGACTATGTTGTGCGCGATCCATTCCCTGGCAACATCATTCCGACAGGTCAGCCAGGATTAAGTACGGTATCGCAAACCATCCTTAATAGCTTTCCGCAGGGCGATAACAACGCTCTCTTCGACAACCTTTTCCGCAATCAAGCTACCAAGACAGACGAACAACGCGTCGTTGTCAAAATAAACGAAACTATCTCACCAAAACACTCGTTATACGGCAGTATTTTCATGGGTACTTTTACTACCTCCAATAATGGTGGCTTAAACGACTTAGATGCCAGCCTAACCACAGACCCGACGAAGCAATTCCGCGTGACCTACAACTACACGCCTTCCCAGCATGTGTTTAATAACCTCAATATTGGCTTTTTGCGGGACACCAGTTTTAACGGAACTCTACAGCCCGGACCAGGCCTCACTGCATTAGGTATACAAGGGCTGCCTCCGTTTGCGAGCAACAGCCCTTATCCATTGATCCAGATGGGCACACTGACAAATAGTATCGGATCTACGAATGCATCGTCCGAAGCGCAAAACAGATTCTTCGAGGATGACAACCTGACACTGTTGCACGGCCGTCATATGTTTACTCTCGGCGGTGAGGTTCGGCGCTTGCAACGAAATGAGACGGGAATTCCCGGCGGTTCGTTCGATTTTGAACCCACAGAGTCAGGGCTCAATGGAACAGGATTTATCAATGGCACGCAAGCAATATCTATTCCATCTGGCACAGGAAACCCAGTGGCCAGTTTCCTATTTGGCGGTCTGGACTTTGCAAATGTAAGTTACCCGATTTCATCGGAATATCGCTGGCTCCAAACGGGCGTTTATTTCCAGGACGACTGGCAGGCTACCTCCGATCTTACTTTGAATCTTGGGATTCGTTATGACATCCAGGTTCCACGCACAGAAGTCCATGGTTACGCATCAACCATGGATCCAACCCTTCCAAATCCCGATGCAGGCAACCTACCCGGCGCATATACATACTACGGGAAAGGCAAGGGTCGCAATGGCATGGCCCGTATAGGCAAGACAGATTTTCTCGGACTTCAGCCAAGAATTGGCTTTGCCTACTCACCGGGAGACCATAAGACCGCTATCCGCGGAGGCTTCGCCATCAGCCGGCCGATTGGAAATGACAACATAGAGAACGGCATTAGCGGGACACTTTACAACACAGGCTTTTCTACTTTGGCGACAATTAATCGGCCTCAAGACTATGTTGGCTCGCCAGCCTATTATTGGGACAATCCTTTCCCGTCGTCATCCATCAGCGGAGTGGATCTCAATCCTGGAACCTTGGTTGGGAATGATAACCCCACCATGATCCATCCCTCCGCCGGCTTGCCTCCGACCCAGTTGTATTGGTCCGCGCAGGTGCAACAAGCGTTTCCTGGGAATATGGTGGCCAGTATCGGCTATGTTGGAATGCACACCTATCACTTGGGGATATGGTCCAAGCCAAACCAGATCAATCCCTTAGTTGCACAGCAATACAGTGCCGCCGCCGCCAAAGCAGGACTCCCCTTAAACGACTATTTGTCCCTTCCCGTCACTGATTCCAGGTCAGTGGTTGCCCCTCCGTGGTCTGGCTTTGTTTCTACATTCGGTTCGGGCGCGACCATTGGTCAGGCGTTGCGTCCTTGGCCACAATATGGCGATGTAGACAATCCATTCAATCCTATCGGCAGCGTTACTTACAACGGCCTGCAAACAAGTTTGCAAAAGCGTATTTCGCGGGGACTTACTTTCCTAGTGTCATACACCTGGGAAAAAACTTTGGGTGATGTGGATTCAAATAGCGGTCCCAATGCTGGGGCGGAGAACGCGATTTACGCCGGCTCGTTCTTTCAGAACTATTACGACAGCAAGGCGGAACGTTCCGTTACCAGTTCCGACATTCCACAAGTGCTATCTATCAGCTACACCTACCATCTTCCGATTGGAACGGGGCAGCGCTTCCTGAACCACACTGGCGTGGCTGGGAAGGTCTTGAGCGGCTGGGAAGTTTCTGGCATTCAGCAGTACCAGAGTGGGCGTCCGATCCATATTGAATACGATGCATTTGGAAGTTCGAATCCCTATTTTGGCGGTGGCGACGGCTTCAGTTTCCGGCCTAACATCGTTCCTGGACAACCGCTGAAGAACCCGGCTTACCGCAGCAGTTGTTCCGGTCCCGTCCAATCCACTCCCGGCCGCAGCCCATGCCAGTTTTATATCAACCCGGCCGCCTTCTCGTTGCCGCCGTCTGGCGAGTTTGGCAACGCTCCCAATTTACTCGGCGGCTTGCGCATGCCACGCTTTTATGACGAGGACCTTTCCATCGCCAAGTCAACGGTGATTCACAACACGATGAATTTGCAAATCCAGGCAAATTTCTTCAATGCCTTCAATCGTACTGTGTTCTCTGATGGGGGCAACGCTCAAACATTTATCATCAATAATGCTCCACCCGATCTAAGTCCGGCTTCTTTGGCAAACTCAAGTACGGTGTTCGGAATCATGTCGGCCCAACAAAACGGACCAAGGATCATACAATTCGGGGCGAGATTCGAGTTCTGAGCTGTGACCATGCTTCCCACAATCGTGTTCTTTTTAAGTGCGGCACCTCTTTTACTTGGCCAAACGCCCAACGGCACTCTTCAGATGCACGCTCAGGCGGCACAGCAAGCGGAGCTGCGAAAGGACTTCCCGGCAGCAGTGCGGGAATATGAGGCGTTGGCCAAGCTACTGCCAAATAGCGCGGAGGTTCAGAGCAATTTAGGCGTGGCGCTCTATTTTGAAAATGACAAGCGTAGAGCCATTCAAGCCTTTCATAAAGCACTCGGCTTGGATTCGACGCTATTTGTGCCTCACTTGTTTTGCGGGCTAGCTTGGTACAAGCTTTCGAATCCGGATGCTGCAGTGCCCGAGTTAGAAAGGGCAGTGCAGCTCAATGGAGCCGATGCCATAGCTCACACTTGGCTGGGTTATGCCTATATTGCGCAGTTTCGATACCGGAAGGCGATCGCGGAGTTACAGACCGCAGGGCAAATCGATTCTGGCAATATCGACATCTGGTATGCACTTGGTCAGGCTTATACAGAAGCTGGAAGTGAAGCCACTGCGAAGCTGCTTAAGGTCGCGCCGAATGCCGGCCGCGTGTGGCAACTCGCGGGCGAACAAGCGCAATTGCAGGGGGACCGCCCCAAGGCCCTTGAATTGTTTGAAGGTGCGTACCAGCGCCGTCCAGACCTCACAGAATTACGCCCACTGATTGCCAAGCTTGGGGGGACCGCGACCGCTGCTTCAAGCTCGCCTGCAGTGAAGGATCGACAAGAAGATGGACTTTACAAGGTAGCCCACAACGATGAGCAACAGGCGCGCGCTGCTTTCCAAAAAGTGATTGAGATTGCTCCGGATTCCTACCGTGCTCACCAGATTATGGCGGAGGCATATAGTGCCGAACAGCATTACGGAAAATCCAACGAAGAATATGAAAAGGTTGTAGCTCTAAAGCCGGATCTGCCAGGCATTCATGAAGCAATGGGAAAAAATCTGGTTCGCGCCGGAAAGCTCCAGGAAGCGTTAAGTGAGTTCCACGTTGAGCTCCAGAGTCAGCCAGACTCTTCAATGGCATACATGAATGTCGGAAACGCGTTGCTGTTGATGCAACATGACAATGAGGCAGAGAAAATGTTGCGCCAATCCCTTCAACTGGATCGGCCTCCTTCAGAGACTTACAAGCTTTTGGGGAAGATCGATCTGACTCGCCGAAACTATAGCGGAGCAATCGAAATGCTTACAAAATATATTGGTTTGGCTCCGGGCGATTCGGATGGATATTACATGTTAAGTCGTGCCTATCGGGCTATAGGCAACAAATCGGAGATGACTCGCATGCTCGGTCTATACAAGAGCACATCCGACCTATACAAGGACACCCCCCAAGCTACGAAATCCGGCGACGGCACAGGAAGTGCCCTACCTGATTTGAAGAAATAAAGGAGCGATTTGCTGCTGTGAATGAAGCAATCCTAGTCACGAGCGGAGATCTGCGCCAGTCCGCCAACCGAGCGTGCTGGCCGGCGCAGGAAGATCTGGAGCGCAGGCTCATGCAATGTTTTCACGATGAGGGAGTTTCGGTGCGCCGCGCTTTTCCCGTCGACCCGCATCTGAGGCATGGTTTCATCTCCGGTCAGCGCATGGGGATGGATGTTTTTGCTACGATTCCGCCGGAATCAAACCTGATATTTGCGACGGCTGCATGGCAGTACAGCCATCATGTGCTGCCGGGACTGCGCTTCCATCGCGGGCCGATTCTCACGGTGGCGAATTGGTCTGGGCAATGGCCAGGCCTCGTGGGGCTGCTGAATCTTAATGGCTCCCTGGTCAAGGCCGGAGTCCCGTTCAGCACCATCTGGAGCCAGAGCTTCTCGGACGAGTACTTTCTCAATGGGATCCGGGAGTGGATCAGGAGCAAGCGTATTTCCCATGACGCAGGTCATGTGCGGGATCTCGATATCAGTGCGCTTCCAGATGCCGCAGTTTGTTTAGGGCATCAACTCGCGGATACTCTCAAGCGCCGGAAGGCGATTCTCGGCATCTTCGACGAGGGATGTATGGGGATGTACAACGCCATCATCGACGATGAACCCTTGAATGCCTTGGGAGTCTTCAAGGAGCGCCTGAGCCAGTCCGCGCTGGTGGCAAAAATGCGCACCGTACATGAAGGAGAGACCCTCAAGGTGCGGCAATGGCTGGAGGGCAGGGGCCTGCGGTTCGTGACCGGGAAGGACGCGCAGTCTGAACTGACGGATACGCAGATCCTTGAACAATGCAGGATGTACATTGCCGCAGTGCGCATCGCACACGAATTCGGTTGCGACGCGATTGGCATTCAGTACCAGCAAGGCCTGAAGGAGATGGTTCCGGCATCAGACCTGGTGGAAGGGCTGCTGAATAATGCAGACCGTCCGCCGGTGTTCGACGAGCACTCCGGTAAGGAACTCTATGCAGGCGGGCCGCTGCCCCACTTCAACGAGGTGGACGAGTGTGCCGGGCTCGATGCTCTGGTGACAAACCGCTGCTGGACAGCACTCGAACTCGATCCCGCAACAACGCTGCACGATGTGCGTTGGGGGGAGCATTACAAGGGCGAAGGGGTGGACGATTTTGTGTGGGTGCTTCAAATATCGGGAGCTGCGCCCGCCAGCCATTTCGTCGATGGGTATCGTGGAGCTTCGAGCGAGCGTCAACCGCCAATGTATTTTCCCCTGGGCGGGGGAACCCTCAAAGGTGTTGGCAGACCAGGGGAGATTGTGTGGAGTCGCGTTTTCGTGGAGGGTGGAGCCCTACACGCCGACATTGGGCGTGGCGCTGTGGTCGAGCTTCCAGGGGAGGAAGTTGACCGCCGCTGGAAGCATACGACCCCACAATGGCCCATGGTCAGCGCGGTTTTCCCTGGAATTTCGCGCGACGCTTTCATGGCTCGCCATCGCGCTAACCACGTCAATATCGCGTATGCGTCCGATGCGGATACGGCCAACAAGGCGCTCGCTGTAAAAGCTGCAATGTTCGACTCACTGGGCGTGAGGGTGCACCTCTGCGGCCCGGCTGGTTTAGGGAAATGAGAGTGAGACGAGCGATCTCTCTGGCGGGAGCCTGTCGATGAGCTTGGTTGCGGGCGTCGACTTTGGAACGTTGAGCGTTCGGGTGTCTATATTCGACAGCCGAAAAGGCCGCATATCATCCGGGGTGGCGGAATACCCGCTGAACCGTTCCGCCCAGGATCCTAACCTCGCAACCCAGAGCCATGTCAAACAGATGGAGGCGCTCGAGCGCGCCATGCGGCGTGCGCTTGCTTCGGGAAATGTGGATGGGAGTGAAGTCAGGGCCTTGGCGTGCGATACCACCGGTTCCAGTGTCATTCTGGTGGGAGCAGAACTTGAACCGCTCGACGATTACTACTTGTGGTGTGACCATCGCGCCTGGCGAGAGGCGCGAGAGATAACGGCCGCTGCACACGCGCAAAAGCTTGAAGCGATCGAGTGGTGCGGCGGCACCTATTCTTCGGAATGGGGATTTTCAAAGCTCCTGCATTGGCTACGCCACAACCCCGAAAAGCGCGACCGCCTGGTGACGGCCATGGAAAATTGCGACATGGTTGTCGCGACCCTTTGCGGCATCACGCTGGCAGCCGACGTGCCGCGTAGCATCTGCGCCATGGGCCACAAATGGATGTGGAATCCGAAATGGGGCGGTCTGCCGTCACAGGAATTTCTTACCTCCGTCGATCCGCTGTTCGCAGGCATTTGCGAGAAGCTCTCCGGACGCTATGAAAGCTCGGATAGGATCGCGGGAAGGCTCAGTGCTGCGTGGGCAAAGCGGCTCGGATTGCGAGCCGGTATTCCTATCCCTGTTGGAGCGCTCGACGCCCATTGGGACGCGATTGCGGCGAACATTCGGCTGGGAGACGTGGTGAATGTCATCGGGACTTCCACCTGCATTATCGGAGTAAGCGCGCAACAAGCCCTGGTGCCAGGAGTGTGCGGCGTCGTACCCGGTTCGGTGCTGCCGGAATACGTCGGCATTGAAGCGGGATTGTCGGCCGTTGGCGACCTGTTTGATGGCATCGCCCGTCGGGCAGCAATGGATGCGCCCACCTTAAGCCAAGGGCTGGATTCGTATCGCGCCGGACAGACCGGATTGTTGCGCATGGTGTGGGACAACGGCGATCGAACGGTGCTGGTCAATCCAAACCTGGGGGGCGTCACGCTGGGGTGGAACATTTTGAGCACTGCGCAGGATGAACTGTTCGCGGCCATCGAAGGGACCGCGCTCCACACCCGCATCATTCTGGAACGCATGGGGAAAAAGGGCGCGCCGGTCGAGCGAGTGATTAATGGCGGTGGTATTCCCCAGAAAAGCGCTGTGCTGAACCAGGTGTACGCGAACGCGCTGAACAAGCCGGTATTGGTTCCCTTTGGCGACGTAACCAGCCTCGGCTCGGCAATCTTCGCATTTCTCGCAGCCGGAGAATTTGCGTCTGTCGAAGAAGCGCAGGATGCACTCTGTCCTCCGCACCGAACCTTTCTGCCCGACGCGCGCGAGGCGGAGACCTACGACCGGCTATATTTACTTTTTAACGAATTGTATTTCTCTCTGGGAGCGCCGCACAGCTCTGCTGTGCGCATCGGACACATACTGCCGTCATTGCGTGAAATCGCCTTCAAGTTACAGGAACTCGAGCCCCGATGACCATCAACTCGCACGTCATAAAGAGTACTGCCGTCGGCGCACTCGGCGGACTGCTTTTCGGATTTGATACGGCAGTCATTTCGGGAACCACGCATGCATTGACGGTGACATATCACCTTTCGCCCGCATTGCTCGGCGTGACTGTTTCCAGTGCTCTGGTCGGCACCGTAATCGCCGCGATGACCGCCGGCATTCCCGGGCAAAAATTTGGCCGGCGCGACAGTCTTCGCGTGATGGCGATGTTCTATGTGGTTTCGGCGCTGGGCTGCGCCTTTGCATGGAACTGGCCTGCGCTTATATTCTTTCGATTTATGGGCGGCATCGGGATTGGTGGCTCATCCGTGCTCGGTCCCATGTACATCGCAGAAATTGCCCCCGCCGAGTGGCGGGGCAGGGTGGTAGGGGTTTTCCAGGTCAACATTGTCGTCGGCATCTTGCTGGCGTACCTGTCGAATTTTTTCCTTCGCAGTCTGCATCTTGGAGTCAATACATGGCGCTGGCAGCTTGGCATCTCCGCAATCCCAGCCGTCCTTTTTCTGGTTGCATTGTTTGGCATTGCGCGCAGCCCGCGATGGCTGGCAACCCAGGCCAAGCTGGTGGAAGCGATGGATGTGCTGCGCCTGACCGGCATGCCGGAACCGGAAAAAGAACTGGAAGAGATTGTCGCCTCCATTCATCTGGAGCGGTCGGTCCGCGCCGAGCCGCTGTTCTCCAGGAAATACCGCCGGCCGGTCTTCCTCGCTATTACTGTGGGGATGTTCTGCCAGCTCTCGGGGATCAACGCAATTCTTTATTATCTGAACGATATTTTCTCTCTGGCAGGAGCATCTCAGATTTCGGGCGATCTGCAGGCTGTGGCCGTGGGCGCGACAAATCTGGTGGCAACGCTACTCGCGATGGCGGTGATCGATAAAATCGGCCGCCGGAAGCTATTACTGGGAGGGACCGTCGGTTTGACGGCGGCCCTGACAGCCATTGCTCTCATCTTCTTGACCCGCAGTCATTTTGGATGGTTGCTCTGGCTGCTGATGGCGTATATCGCCTGCTTCGCCGTCTCTCAGGGGGCGGTGCTATGGGTCTACATCAGCGAGGTATTTCCCACCACGGTGCGCTCCAAAGGTCAAAGTCTGGGCAGTTCTTCCCACTGGGTGACAAATGCGCTGATCTCTCTCGTTTTTCCATTAATGGCGAAGTCATCGGGAGCATCCCCGTTCATATTTTTCGCAGCGATGATGGTAATCGATTTCTTCATGGTGCTGTTTTACTACCCCGAAACGAGCGGCATCTCTCTGGAACAGATGCAGCACAATTTCGGCATCGACTAAACCAGTCAAAACTGTCGGCGGCGCGAAGCTTGCGCTGCCGCAAGCCTCAACAGCAGGGTTCGGCTGAGTTCACCCGCAACACAGATTTTTTATCGTTCGCAATGGAGGACGTTTATGAAGCGACTTGCCGTTGTCATCTCGATCATTGTAGGTATTACTGGCAGCGCATATGCGCAAAGTGCAAGCTGGCAGCCCGATCTGACCCGGCAGCAGACCTATGTCCAACATCGCGCCTCCAGTTCCGATCCCACTGGCACCAATGCGGACTTCCGTGTGGTTGCTCCTGGCGCGACGTTGACGGTACTGGACGTCGACGGTCCGGGCACCATCTCCCATATGTGGTTCACGATCAACGACGGTGAATCATACAACCTCAAGCGTATTGTCCTGCGCATGTATTGGGATGGAGAGCAGTCTCCAAGTGTCGAGACGCCTATCGGAGACTTTTTCGGCCTCGGGCTTGGGTACTACTACAACTGGCACTCCGAATTGCTCTCGGTGGGCAGCGTCCAGGCTTTGAACTGTTTTTTCCCGATGCCATTTCGGCACCATGCGCGCATTACGATTACGAACCAAGGGAAGCAGCCCATCGGCAGCTTTTACTACAACATCGATTACCGCACGTATTCGCATCCACTCCCACCAGACAGTCTGTATTTTCACGCCGAGTACCGGCAGGCGCAGCCGAACCATGGCTGGACCGACAAGTGGGAGACTAACCAGGATCCTCTGGTGAACGACAAGGCGAACCTCTACGGCAAAGGCAATTATGTATGGCTGGACGCCAAAGGCCACGGGCAATTCGTGGGCGTGACCATGTCCGTGTTGCAGAACCAGGACATGTGGTGGGGCGAGGGCGACGACATGTTCTTCATCGATGGCGCAAGACGGCCATCCATAGCCGGAACCGGTACTGAGGACTATTTCCTCGGAGCATGGGATTTCGGTGGCAAGCCCTTCTCGTATCCGCTGTACGGAGCTCCGGTGGTAGGCAAAGAGGTTGCCGGGAGTCGGTCCAGCGTCTACCGTTTTCATCTCGATTCGCCGATCCCGTTCACGAAATCCATCCAGGCCACCATCGAGCATGGCAACGCGAACGATCGCTCCGACAACTATTATTCCGTAGCATACTGGTATCAAGCCGAGCCGCATGAGCCGTTTCCTCCATTACCGCCTGTGGACCAAAGGCTGCCCCGGTTACAGTGCGTGGGTGGTCCCGGAAATAGTCATGGCCTGAACGACTCCAATTCCTATACCGGCATCTCTCAACATCCGCAGTAAACCTTGGCGGGAGCTTCGATCATCGCGAGGAGCGTGCGCCCGTCGAATGATCACTGGGGGAATAGTTCTGGGGCAGGATGGAGGCAGTTCATGAACATGCGTACGATGTTTCTGGCTTCGCTGATTTTCTCCGGTTGCCGCCTCTGTGCCACCACTCGGTTACAGGCCCCGAACGGTTCGATACGCTTGGATGTGAACATCGGGAGATTTCTAGAGCAGTTTCTGAAATAGCGTAGACTCATCCTGGCGAGACTCTGCGGCGAGTGAATCGATGGCGAAGCCATATGGGGATGATTTGCGCCGTAAGTTTCTGTTTGCTTACGATCAGGGCGAGGAGACGCTGGAGGAACTTGCGGATCGCTTCCTGGTAAGCGTGGGCTGGGCGAAGAAGATTTCCGCGCAACGGAAGCGCACCGGACAAGCTGAGCGGGTGCCGCATCGGCCCGGACGTAAATTGCGGGCCGGAACCGAGGCACAGCGTCAGGTGATGGATTGGGTGGCATCGAAGCCCGATCTGACGCTGGCCCAACTACAGGCCAGGTTGTACAGCGAGGCTGGCGTTTCGCTCAGTTTGGGGCGGATCTGGCATCTGTTGAAGAAGCTGGGGCTGCGGCTGAAAAAAAGTCACTCCACGCAGTCGAGCGGGACACCGAGGCCAACCTCAAGCGTCGTGAAGAGTTCGTTGCGCGCATCCAGTCGATCCCGCCGGAGCGGCTGATTTTTCTGGACGAGAGCGGCATCACTACCTCAATGACGCGGCTCTACGCGCGCGGCACGGGAGGCAAACGCATTCATGAGGCGACCCCTGGCGGACACTGGAAAATCATGACGATTCTGGGCGCCATGAGCCTGAACGGCATGGTCGCAACCATGACCATCGAAGAGCCCACCGACAGGGACATCTTTCTGGCCTACGTCGAACATCTGCTGGTCCCGGTCCTGAGGCCCGGCGACGTGGTGGTCATGGACAACCTCAGTGCGCACAAGGCACCTGCGGTTCGCACATGGATCGAACAAGCCGGTGCCGAGCTGCTCTATCTCCCGCCCTATTCTCCCGATCTGAACCCTATCGAGAAGGCTTGGGCAAAACTCAAACAACTGCTTCGCACCGCCAAGGCACGAACGAAAGAAACCCTCGATCAGGCCATCGCTGATGCTCTGCCATGCATCACGCCCGCCAATGCACAAGCTTGGTTCAGACTCCCCATCAACGGTTTTACAGTAAAACAGAAAATGCTCTAGCTGCATGAAAACCGCCATTATCTACACCAGGGTTTCTAGCCGTGAGCAGCAACAGGAGGGTTTCTCACTTGGAGCCCAGGCCAAACTGTTGCGGGAGTACGCGGAACGGAATGGATTCCAGATCATCAAGGCATTCGAAGACGTCGAGACCGCTAAGGCATCGGGGAGAACGCAGTTTTCCGAAATGGTCGTTTGGTTCCGACGGACCAAGTCATGCCGCATTCTTCTTGTCGAGAAGACTGATCGGCTTTACCGGAACCTTCGGGACGCGGTAACGCTTGAAGACCTGGATATTGAGACCCATCTCGTGAAGGAGGGCCAGATCATCTCGAAAGAGGCGAAGTCCCAGGCGAAACTCATCCACGGAATCAACCTCGTCCTGGCGCGAAACTACTCCGAGAATCTCCGAGAAGAGGTCAAAAAGGGTATGCGAGAAAAGTGTGCCCAAGGGATCTATCCAGGCCACGCACCGTTCGGTTACCGCAATAATAAGGCCAACCGGACCATTGAAGTCGATCCCGACGATTCGCCAATGGTCTCGCGTCTGATGGAACAGTATGCAACCGGCGCTCACACTCTTTCCACCCTCAAAAAGATGCTGAAGGATGAGTATGGCAAGAACATGAGCCGGAACAACATTCACAAAGTACTCACTAACCGGTTCTACATCGGTGAATTTGCATGGGGTGGCGAAACGCACCCCGGGTCGCATCTGCTCTTCATCTCTCCCCAGCTTTTTGATGAGGTGCAGGCAGTTCTCTCCGGGCATAATCGCCCCAAATACTCCAAGCACGAGACTGCTTTTCGCGGCCTGATGAACTGTGCTCATGATGGCTGTATGTTGACTTGCGAACTGAAGAAGAAATATGTCTACTACCGGTGCACTGGCAATCGCGGCAAGTGCGACCTCCCGCGCTTCAAAGAAGAGGAATTGTCGCAGAGGTTGGGAGAACCCTTGAAGGATCTGCAGATTCCGCGGGAGATCGTGGACCAGATCGTGGCCACTTTGCGCGAAGATCAGACCCAAGCTAAGGGGAAATTGAAGGCAGAGCAAACCCGGCTGGAGTCGCGGCTCACTGCGATCCGCAATCGCATGGACGCGGCTTACGTCGACAAGCTGGATGGCAAGATTCCGGAAGACTTCTGGCAACGAAAGACGAGCGAGTGGCAGATCGAAGAGCACCAGGTGAAATTGGCAATCGATGGACTCGCCAGTGCCGAAATCGGCGAAAGAGCAATGGACACGCAGCGAGTGTTGGAACTCGCGAATAAGGCCGATTTACTGTACCTTACGCAGAGTTCTGCTGAAAAGGCCAAACTGCTCAGAATGCTGTGTTGGAACTTTTCTGTAGACGGGGCAAGCGCAATGCCTGCATACAGATATCCCTTTGATCTGATCTTCGAAAGGGCCAAATTGAAAGAATGGTCGGGGAGAGAGGATTTGAACCTCCGACCCCCTGGTCCCGAACCAGGTGCTCTACCAGGCTGAGCCACTCCCCGAAAACTGCAATGATTGCTACGCGGAAGGGCGCGAGCGGGAACAATCCTGGCCGCTGACGCTTTCAAAAGTGTAACAGAATCGGAGCTTGCGGACGGCCGCGAGGTTCGATCGCCACTGCGAGATTTGAGAGGCTTGCCGAGCAGGTCGGCCATGTAACAATAAAAGTGTCCCTCTACCAGGAAAACAATGAAATCTGCGTCCACTTCTGCGATTCCTAACCCGGCACAGATCACGCCGGAGCTGCTGGCCCAGCATGGCATTACGGCTGACGAATATCAGCGCATTCTGGACGCGCTGGGTCGAGTTCCCAGCTTCACGGAGCTTGGCATTTATAGCGTGATGTGGAGCGAACACTGCTCCTATAAGTCTTCGCGCGTGCATTTGAAGCGTCTGCCGACCGAGAGCCAGCGCGTGGTGCAAGGCCCGGGAGAGAATGCCGGCATCATCGACGTTGGCGATGGCTGGGCCTGCGCTTTCAAGATTGAATCGCACAATCACCCATCCTATATAGAGCCCTACCAAGGTGCGGCGACTGGCGTGGGTGGAATTTTGCGCGACATTTTTACCATGGGTGCGCGACCGCTGGCGGTGATGGATTCGCTGCGATTTGGGCCGATCGTTTCAGAGGATGCTGGGAAGGCGGATGGAAAAAACTCGATCCCGACCGCTCTGCTGAATAAGAACCACCAGATTCTGGAAGGCGTGGTCAGCGGCGTGGCCGGCTACGGCAATTGCTTTGGAGTGCCGAACCTGGGCGGCGAAACTCGCTTTGAACCCTGCTATTCCGGGAACCCGCTGGTGAATGCGTTCGCGCTGGGCATGGTGCGCAAGGACGAGATTTTCTATGGCAAGGCGACGGGCGTCGGCAACCCCGTGCTATATGTAGGCGCGAAGACGGGACGCGACGGAATCCACGGCGCGACGATGGCCAGCGAGGAGTTCCACGAGGGCTCGGAACAGAAGCGGCCGAACGTGCAGATGGGTGATCCCTTCATGGAAAAGCTGCTGCTGGAAGCATGCCTGGAGGCGATGCAGACCGGCGCGATCGTTGGCATTCAGGACATGGGCGCGGCGGGATTGACGTCGTCTTCCTGCGAAATGGGCGGTCGCGGCGGAGTTGGCATTGAAATGGAGTTGGATCGCGTCCCGCAGCGCGAAACCGGCATGACGGCGTACGAGATGATGCTGTCGGAGTCGCAGGAGCGCATGCTGCTGGTGGCCGACAAGGGTCGCGAAGAGGAAGTGACGAGAGTCTTCGCGAAGTGGGGACTGGATGCGGTGACGGTGGGGACGGTGATCGCGGAATCGCGATTGCGGATCTTCCATCACGGGGAATTGGTCGCGGATATTCCGAATGCGTCGTTGACGGATGAGGCGCCGCGCTATCATCGGCCGATTGGAACATGGAAAGCGCCGGTGCCGAGCGAACCTTCGGCGGAAATTTTGCAGCCACTGCAGGCGAAGCGCGACTTGACCGCTGACCTGAAGAAGCTGCTGGCGTCGTCAAATATCTGCGACAAGCGTTGGGTGTACGAGCAGTACGACACTATGGTGCAGACAAACACGGCGCAAGGACCAGGCGGGGAAGCTGGCGTGATGCGGCTGAAAGGCACGCAGCGTGGGTTGGCGATGGCGCTCGATGGCAACAGCCGCTGGTGCTATCTCGATCCGAAATTGGGTGCGGCGCATGCGGTGGCGGAAGCTGCGCGGAAAGTGGCTTGCACTGGGGCGACGCCGATTGCGGCAACGAACTGCCTGAACTTCGGCAACCCCGAGAAGCCGGAGATTATGGCGCAGCTTTCAAGCGCGATTGATGGCATTGCGGAGGCCTGCACTGCACTCGGTACTCCGATCACGGGCGGCAATGTTTCGCTCTACAACGAGACCAAAGGGGAAGCGATCTATCCTTCGCCGGTAGTTGGAATCGTTGGAATTCTGGAAGATGTTTCGAAGAGTGTGCCGGCGGATTTTCAGCGGGTGGGCGATGCGGTGTTGCTGCTGTGCGGGAAAGCAACTGTTGCAGAAAACGCCAGCTTGAAGGAATTCGGTTCGTCGGAATACGCGAAGGTTTTTCTGCATGCCTTGTGGGGTACGCCGCCGGCGCTCTCGCTTCAGGCTGAGGCAGACCTGCACAAGTGCCTTGCGAAGCTGGCGGATGAAAAGTTGCTGCACTCTGCGCGCGATATTTCTGATGGCGGAATTGCGGTTGCGTTGGCGGAAGGTTGTTTCGCTCATCAAGTTGGAGTGCGCGTGGAAGCTCCCGGAGGTTTGGCTGCAGTTCCGGCGTCATGCGCGCTATTCGCCGAACCTGCCAGCGAAGTGCTGATTTCCTGCTCACTTCAATCGGTAGAGAAGATCAAGAAAATCGTCGATGATGTCGGCTTCGTGACTGTGGTTCCGCTGGGATCGACGATTGCCGATCGGGTGGAGATCGTGGTGAATGGGCAGTCGCTGATTTCTGAATCGATTGCAAATCTTTTCGAGCCGTGGCGCCGTGGATTGCCGGATGCGCTGGAGTCTACATTTCATCGCGAAAGTTCCGCGATGGATCAGGCATAATGAACGCATACAAACCATCGATGGAACCAATGCCCATACCCGAGCATGACCCCACTCCATTCGACAAACTCCGCGAAGAATGCGGCGTCGTGGCCATTCACAACCATCCAGATGCCGCGCGCCAGGCGTATTTGGCTCTCTATTCTTTACAGCATCGCGGGCAGGAATCGGCGGGCATCGCCACGGCCGACTACGAAAATCTGTGGAACATCAAGGGCATGGGCCTGGTCGCGGAAATTTTTACGGACGATGTTCTGGCTAAGCTGCCGGGTTCCTTAGCCATCGGTCACACGCGCTATTCGACCACGGGAGATTCGGCGCTGTTGAATGCGCAGCCGATTCGGGTGGACTCCACCAAGGGGTTGATCGCGATTGCCCACAATGGAAACCTGGTGCATCTCGGCAACCTGCGCACGCAACTGGAGCGCGAAGGCGCTATTTTCCAGACCACCAGCGACTCGGAAATTATTGTGCAGTTGATCGCACACTCGAAAGAGCCGACGCTGATCGACGCTATCGCCGACTCCTTGCGCCAGGTAGAGGGAGCCTTCTCCATTGTGATGATGACGCGGGATCGCATCTTTGCCGCCCGCGATCCACGAGGGTTTCGTCCTCTTTCCATGGGGCGCATTGCGAACGCCGACGGCACGGATACGATTGTGTTTGCATCGGAGACCTGCGCCTTCGATCTGCTGCGTGCGACCTATGAGCGCGAAGTGAAGCCGGGCGAACTCGTGATGGTTTCGCGCGAAGGCGTGACCTGCCGCCAATTTTCCACCGGACTTCCGCAGGCTAGTTGTGTGTTTGAGCATGTCTATTTTTCGCGCCCCGACAGCAAAGTATTTGGCCGCTGGGTTCAGGAAAGCCGCGAAGAAATGGGGCGGCAACTGGCGCGCGAATCCGGTGTCGAGGCCGACCTGGTGGTGCCGGTGCCTGACTCCGGCGTGACGGCGGCCATTGGCTATGCGGCGGAGAGCGGGATTCCATTCCGATTTGGGCTGATTCGCAACCATTATGTGGGGCGAACTTTTATTGAGCCGGAACAGCGGGTGCGCGATTTCGGAGTGAAGCTGAAACTGAATCCGGTGCGCAATCTGCTGGAAGGCAAGCGAGTGATATTGATCGATGACTCGATCATTCGCGGCACCACCAGCCGGAAGATTGTTCGCATGGTGCGCGGTGCCGGTGCGACTGAGGTTCACCTTCGCATCAGCTGTCCGCCGACGATATCTCCCTGCTTTTACGGCGTGGACACCCCCAGCAAACGCGAGTTGATTGCCGCCAATCAATCGGTGCAGGAAATTTGTGAATTTATTGAGGCGGATTCTCTGGCGTATCTGTCGCTTGACGGACTGCTGCAAGCCTGCGATGGGGCCGCCGGCAACCGGTACTGCACCGCTTGCTATACCGGCGTGTATCCAACGCAATGGGTCGATGTCGATTCCATTTTGCCCGCGCCTGCCGTTGAAGTATGAACGTCCGGATTCGCGAGTTTCAGCCCGGAGATGAAATTTCTTTCCGCGCGTTGAACGAAGCGTGGATTACTGCATCCTTTCATTTGGAAGATGAAGACATTGCGATCTTGGGCGATCCGCAACATCACATCCTGAGCTCTGGCGGCCATATCTATTTTGCAGCGCACCCCGAATCTGGCGAGGTTCTGGGATGCTGTGCGTTGCTGCCAATGGAGGACGGTTGCTTTGAAGTCGCCAAGATGGCGATGGCCGAACGGCACCGCGGGCAGGGGATCGGAAGACAAATGCTGCGCGGAACGATTGTCGCAGCTCGTGACTTGGGAGCGCGGCGACTCTATCTGGTGACGCATCATTCGCTGAAGAACGCCATCGGACTGTACGAGTCGGAAGGCTTTGTGCACCTTCGCCCGGAAGATGCACCGCCTTCACCGTACGCGCGCGCGACCGTTTTTATGGAGAAGTTTCTGTAGCCAATCGAGCGCCAGGATCGCGTTTATCCCAGGTCGAACAACAGGATTTCCGCATTGTCGGTTGCAACAATTTGTACCCAGCCCTCGTCGTCGATCGTCAGACCGTCGCCGGCGTGCAGCGCCTTGCCATTTACGGTCACCTCGCCGGCGGCCACCTGCACCCAGCCATGGTTGCCAGACAGGGTTTGATCGATGGTGGTTCCACCATCCAGCTTGCCCGCGTACACCTCAGCGTCGCTGCGGATCAAGAACGATCCATCGCGGCCATCGCGGGAAGCGATCAAGTGCAGATTGTTCGGTTGCGTCTCGATAGGAAAAGACTTCTGTTCGTATTTCGGATCGAGCCCATTGCGATTCGGCAGCAGCCAGATTTGCAGCATATGTGTTGTTTCCGTAGATGACGGATTGGCTTCGCTATGACGGATGCCGGTTCCGGCCGACATGAACTGGACGTCTCCGTGGCGAATGATGCCGCCGGATCCGAGCGAATCTTTATGGCCAAGCTCCCCGTT
>JAJYBW010000243.1 GCA_021778815.1 Acidobacteriota bacterium
CTTGTCGCCGGTCATGTCCGCTGTGCCGCTGGTGCGCCACGATTCGCCATACAAATCGGTCAGCCCGGTCTTGTCCGCCGGTTCATCGCGCGACCCGCCACGAATCATGATGAAGCCATGGATGAATGGCAGCTCATGATCTTCCTGCAGAAAAATCGTCATCCCATTTTTTAGCGTAATTTTAGTCGGTTGTTTGGGATGGAAGGCAGGAAGCGGGGGAATGGGAACTTTTTTCCATGATGTCCAGGGTGCATTCGATCCTGAGTCGCCGCGGCGACCTGTCGCGGCCGCAGAAGCGGACGGCGAAGCGGTTTGGCCGATCGCCAAGCCTGAAAAAGATGTGACAGTCACGGCGAATATTGCTGCGAAGAGTCCGATACGAGTGCGCATTAGCGGCCTCCTTGTTTGGCCGGTGCTGGCTTGGCTTCCGGTTGCGCCGGTGCTTCAGGGGCCGGTTTCGCTGGCTTCTGCGCTACAAATTCAATCATGGCGTAGGTTCGATTCTTGGCGGTAAATACCTGGTTGGCGATGCGTCGAATATCGGCTTTGTTGACGGCGTCAATCTTGTTCAGCTGTTGGAACAGCATGTGCCAATCACCATATCGCAGCTGATAGGTGCCCAACTCCTGTGCCAGTCCTTCGTTGTTGTCCAGGCTGCGAAGAATATCGGCGCGGGCGCGAGTCTTAAACATGGCCAGCTGATCATCCGTCACGTCCTGCGTTTTCAGCTTGTCAATTTCAGCGTGGATCGCAGTCCGCATCTGCTGCGGCGTATGGCCGGGGGTGGGAACGGCATAGAATGCAAAAAGATTGGGATATTTATCGCCCGGAAACCCGCTAAATCCCGCCGCCTCCGCCGCGATTTTCTGGTCCCGCACCAGGCTGCGATACAAGATCGACGTGCGTCCATTCGACATGATGTCGCCGATCGCGTCATACACCGCATCGTCTTTATCCAGATAATCCGGACGGTGATAGCCCTCAATGTAGAAGGGCTGCGTCGGTTCTTCCAGCGTGACTGATTTCTCAGCTTCCTGCGGCGGCTCTACGGTAGCCAGAGGCTGCGGCTGCGGCCCCGCGGGAATGCTGCCGAAGTATTTTTCCAGCATCGGCATCGCCTTGGTTGCGGTGACATCGCCTACGACAGTGACCACCATGTTCGCCGGCACATAGTATTTTTTGTGGAATGCGTCTGCTTCGGTGGCGGAAACCTGACTGATGTCGGACATCCATCCTGTCCCAGGATTTCGATAGGGATGCGCGACGTAGGCGGTCGCCAGAAACTGCTCGATCATAAAGCCGATGGGATTGGAGTCAACCCGCATGCGGCGTTCTTCCATCACCACGCTGCGCTCTTTATAAAACTGTCGCGGCACCGGATTCGCGATGCGATCGCTTTCCATGTAGGCCCATAATTGCAGCCGATTGGCCGGCATGCTCCAGAAGTATTCTGTCTCGTCGCTGGCGGTCTCCGCGTTGACTCCGACGGCGCCATTCATCTCCGCGATTTGCGTGAACTGATTCGGGATGACATATTTGTCCGCAGCAGCTGTGTCGGCGTCGAACTTCGCTTTCAAAGCTTTCAGCTTGGCTGGATCCTGGCCGACGCGCTTGCGATATTCGGCGTCATAGGCGGCGTACGACTGTTCGACTTTGGACAGCGCGATTTTTTCCGCAGGGTAATCCGTGGTGCCAATATCTTTTGTTCCCTTAAAGGCCAGGTGTTCAAACATGTGTGCCAACCCGGTTTCCCCTTTGGGATCTTGCACGCTGCCAGCGTTCACGATGGTAAAGAAGCTGAAGACCGGCGCTTCCGGACGGTCGCAGACGATCAGAGTCAGACCATTCGGCAGTTTCTTTACCGTTACATGCTGCGCGAAATCCTTCTCAATCGTCTGAAATTCCTGGGCGCTCGCAATCGAGCACAAGCAGCTTGCCATCAACATTGGCGCCAACACACAGCGCAGAATCCGATGAGTCATGGGACTGAATACCTCAGAAGGGGTGTCTCGAGCGACAATGGTTACGGAACAACATTAGTGTCGCATTCCAGGGCGTTCTGGCAAAATGCGATGGCACCCGGTATTCCACCTTCGCTCTCGCGAACGCTGTAAGGGACAGAGGAACGGGCTAAAATGAAGATTCCGTCGGAACTCTCAATTATGAATCTTGAAGCTATTCAATCTGCATTGCAGGCAGCCGGCCTTGATGGCTGGCTCTTCTACGATCATCACCATCGCGACCCGATCGCCTATCGCATCCTTGGGCTGAGCGATTCGTTGCACATCACGCGGCGATGGTTCTACCTGATCCCCGCGCAGGGCGAGCCGAAGAAACTGGTGCACCGGGTCGAGCAGAAAAGGCTCGATACGCTGCCTGGCTCTAAGGAAGTCTATTCCACCTGGCAGGAACTCGAAGCGCAGCTGGCCCTGATGCTCGAAAACTCCACGCGCCTGGCCATGCAATACTCCCCGCGCAACGCGATCATGTATGTCTCGTTGGTCGATGCAGGGACGGTTGAAGTGCTGCGTGGACTGGGCAAGGAGATTGTCAGCTCGGCGGACCTGGTCAGCCACTTTGAAGCCGTCCTAAGTGACGAGCAAATGGCCAGCCACTACGCCGCGCAGAAAGCTCTCGACGTAATTTTGGCGGAGGGTTTTCGTGAGATTGGGCGGCGCGTGCGTGCCGGCGGCACCACGGAGTTTGCCATGGTCGGATGGCTGCAGGAAGCGATGCGCCGCGAAGACCTGGTATGGGACAACGGGCCAAATGTTTCTGTCAATCGCAACAGTTCGGATTCCCACTATGAGCCGACCGCGGAGAAGACATCGCCCATCGTCGTCGGAGATTTTTTGCTGATCGATATCTGGGCGCGGAAGAATTCTCCGGGCACAGTTTTCTATGACATTACCTGGACCGGCGTGGTGGGCAGAAAGCCGACGACCCGCGAGCAGCAGGTGTTCGATACGGTTGTCGCGGCTCGGGATGCGGCGATTCAGTGTGTTTCGCAAGCCTATGCCAACAATCAACCGATTGCCGGCTGGCAGGCGGATGATGCTGCTCGTGAAGTGATTCGGGCTGCGGGATTCGGAAAATATTTCACCCATCGTACCGGCCATAACATTGCCACAGCCATTCACGGTAATGGAGCGCATCTGGATAATTTCGAAACGCACGATGAACGGCTGATCCTGCCCAACACGTGCTTTTCAGTCGAGCCGGGAATCTATCTTCCTGAGTTCGGCGTTCGCAGCGAAGTGGATATGATGACACGCCCGGGCGAAGCCAAAGTCACTGGGCGAATCCAAAAGGAACTTGTGCGTATCTAGCGTTTCGCCGCTGCGGGTTCAGGTTCCCCCCTGGCCCGGCGCTTGCAAGCTTCACCACAGCGACAGCGGCAATGTCCGGCAACAATTACACGCTGCGAAGCTGGTATATTCGTTGGAGATGTCCACCGCCAAAGCAATCGCGAAGGATAGTGCCACGCAACCCGCCGCCGGTACCAAACCATTCTCCGCCGGAGTTATTCTTCTCGCCGGCTGGATGATTCCCGGACTCGGCCACTTGATGCAGGGCAAATGGATTCGGGCTGTTCTGCTGTTTGTCTCCGTCACCTGCATGTTTTCTCTTGGCCTGGCCATGCATGGCAAGATTTATTCTGCCAACAGCGGAGAACTGCTCGACATGCTGGGATTTGTCGGTGATCTCGGCAACGGCATCCTGTATGTTCTGTCCGTGTTCTTTGGTTGGGGGCAGAATATCGTGCAGGTGGTTACTGCCGATTATGGCACCAAGTTTATTGTTGTCGCGGGATTGCTGAATTTCATATCCGCCGTGGATGCGCACAGTCTGCGGCTGGGGAGGAAGAACTGATGTACTCTCCCTCTCACTTCACAACGGTGCTGTTATTCGCGCTGTTCACGTCTGTTGTCTTTGGGATTACGCAACGGTCAGAAACTCGGGCCATGATTCGCTATGGCGTGTATTGCTTCTGCCTGTTTGTGGTGGGAACCATCGCCGCCAGCTGGGTCATGTGGCTGATCAAGCACTGACCCGATCTAGACAAGCTTGTGCTTCGATTGCACGCTGCGGTATCCGAGAAAATTCCAATTTCAGAATTTAGTGCCAGCGCTTCTCCCAAAGCATGGCGTCGAACAGGTGCTGGACGTGGTACCCAAGCTGGCGATAGAGGCTGACTGCGCCAACATTTCTTTCCGTGACCGTCAGAGTGACGGAGGTGCATCCAGTGCCAAGCAAAGACGCCGCGCACAGCCCGAGGAGCTTTTCGCCCACTCCCTGGCGCTGAAACTCCGGCAGCACGCATAGCTGGGTCACATGGCCAACCCCGGAGCTCACTCGCGAACACAACAAAAGCCCAAGCAGCCGATCGTTGTTGGGTGAAACCAGCACCCAGGAGGACTGCTCTTCAAAAATTCCACATCCGGGGAAACGCACGACATTATGTAAAAACCGCTGCGCTCCTCCCAACGATAAATATTGATCATTGATTTCGCTGTCAATATGTCCCGAGTAGGCCGCGGTAATCAAGTGCGGAGACAGTTCAAAATCAGAACTCTTCCAGCGGCGATAATGGCTTCCACCGGGGCCGGCGAACTCTTCCACACGGGTTGGCGGACTGGTTCTCGTCACTGCGGAAGGATTCAACTCCAACTTCATAAACAGGCGCGGATACAGTTGAAAGCCGGCTCGTTCAAACGGTTCACGATGCAGGCCATGTGGGTGCAGCAGCAGTTGCGCCTCCACGCGAGTCAGATCGGGCGAATGTTGCAGCGTCTCTAGCAGACGATCGATCAACTGCAGCTCGATTGCAACGGCGGCGGTTTCGTCCACTCCCTGGCGCGATGCGAACACATCTCCAATGACAGCCTTGTTGGTCTCGTAGACGCAAAAGATATACCCGCAGACCCGGCCCTGATCGAGAGCTGCATAGCCGCTCAACAAATGGGATTCGATGTACTGCAGGACAAGGCTGGCGGAGCTGCGATAGTCCCAGTGGAGGCGCTGGCTCCAGAGCGTGCTCTCCTCCTCCAGCAGCGGACGAAGATGCTGCGCGGAAAAATGGCGCAGATCTAAAAACTCGAGTTCGAGCGCGGAGGTCATGATCGAATTCGCAGTCGAATCCAGGGGAAGTAATTCGCGAATACACGCGGCCGGAGATATCAACCGTATGGCGCGAGTGTACGGCATTGTGGGTGGAATCGAAAAGCCGCAAATCCAGAAATTGCACCGGATTGCGCGAGTGTATATGAACTGACACCCTTAGGGATCAATCCGTAAGCGATGCTTCCGTTAGGGTTGCTGTGCTTGCGGGCTCACGCGATAGACCGTGAGGGCCTGCGGGCGATAGTAAAACAGCGGCTCATATTGTCGGCCGGCTAATAGCTTCTGCAGTTGCTGCTGCGAGTGCAGTTCCTCTGCCTGATTGGGAAAGTCCTGCACCACCAGCAGATGTGCTTCTGCGGGAACTCCGGCCCGTTGATAGTTGGAGACGCGCTCATTCAGATAGAAGCCCAGACCGTACTGGACGTCGCGGCGAGCC
>JAJYBW010000244.1 GCA_021778815.1 Acidobacteriota bacterium
GGCTGCCGGGTTGGTGCATTGATTCGATTCTTGCTTCCAGCGCAGCTTCTCGAACCGCGGGCCGCTGCAGCTGCAGCAGCATATGGTCAAGCTGCATGCCGCTATCGATCGCGCCTCTGTCGATTGCAGATTTCACATCCGGACGGATATTGCCGGGCAGAGTCACCAAGGGAGTCGCCGGCTTCTGGGCCGACAAGCCCATGGCCGGCAAGGGGAGCGCGAGTAGCGTTGCTGCTGTGGCGATACCAAAGCAGCGCGCAGCAGTACGGAGAAACAAAGAATTCGTCACTTGGAATGGCCTCGAAAAACGGTTAGGGTGGAAAAACCAGGAGATTGCCTGACGCTCTAGGGTCGCCTTGACGAACTGTCATCGGAGAGTATTATTCGCTGCGGACTTCCGTCAATCACCTTTTCATCGGCGTGTCCATGACACCAACATTGCGCGATGAATGCACACATAGATGCCACTCTCCGCGTCGCCGTTGCACGGCGCTCCCCCGCATCGCGGGCGCGGACAATATCGCAGAAGTTTCGCCTTAGAGGGCGCTGCCGATTTCGGTTCCCGCAATTTCATTCAGGATGGCCTGCGCCGCTTTTGCAGGATCAGCTGCCTGGGTAATCGGTCGCCCGACAACGAGTTGGCTGGCGCCGGCTTGAATTGCATCTGCCGGGGTGGCAATGCGTTTTTGATCCCCAACTGCGGCGCCGGCAGGACGAATCCCAGGGACGACCAGCCGCGGCTCCGCGCCCAGTTCGCGGCGCAGCAGCGCAACTTCTTCCGGCGAACACACCAGACCGCGAATCTCCGAATCAATCGCCATGCGTGCCAGGCGCAGCACCTGGTCGGCCGCCGTGGTTTCGATCCCGATGGCGGAAAGTTGCGCTCGATCCATGCTGGTCAAGACTGTGACAGCCAGCAGTTGCGGAGCATTCTTTGTCGCGGCCGCTGCCTCTGCCGCTGCGCGTAGCATCGCGGGTCCGCCCGCAGCGTGAACAGTTAACAGCGATGCGCCCATCGATGCAGCGGAGCGAACCGCTCCGGCGACCGTGTTGGGAATGTCGTGAAATTTCAGATCGAGAAACACCGAGAAGCCCTGGGAGTTGAGTTCTTCCACGATTGAGCTGCCTGCAGCGAGATACAACTCCAGGCCGACTTTTACCCAGCGACAAGTTCCGCGAAGTTGCGCCGCCAACTCCCTGGCAGCCGCCGCGGAGGGAACGTCCAGTGCCACGATTAAGCGATCCAGTGCGTCGGCGTTCATCGTTGAGCTTGCTCCACGGCGTGCGCGACACGGAGTACGGTAGCTTCGTCAAAATGCTTGCCGAGAATTTGCGCCCCAATCGGCAGGCCCGCCGAGGAGTTGCCGCAGGGAACGGAGATGCCGCAGATCCCGGCCAGATTCGCGGTCACGGTGTAGATATCCGCCAAATACATCGCCAGCGGATCGTCGGTTTTTTCGCCGAGGCGAAACGCTGGCGTGGGAGCTGTCGGAGTCAAAATCGCATCGACCTGTGTGAAGGCCTCAAGGAAATCGTGCGTCAGCAGCGTGCGCACCTGCTGGGCCTTGCGATAGTAGGCATCGTAATATCCGGCGCTCAACACGTACGTGCCCAGCAGGATACGACGCTTCACTTCTTTGCCAAATCCCTGGTCGCGGGTGCGGCGATACATGCTGCTGAGTGTCGATGCGTCTTCCGCTCGCAACCCGTAGCGCACACCATCGAAGCGGGCCAGGTTAGAGCTGGCCTCGGCGGTCGCGAGCACATAATACGTGGCGACAGCATAGCGCGTGTGCGGCAGTGAAACTTTGTGCAGCGTGCATCCGGCGGCGCGCAGGGCATCCGCAGTTTTTTCGACCGTGGCGCGTACTTCAGGGTCGAGACCCTCCGCGAAGTACTCCTCCGGAATGCCGATCTTCAGACCTCTCACCGGTTGATCCAGTGCGGCTGCGTAGTCTGGCACTGGCTGATGCGCGCTGGTTGCATCCATTGGATCGGAACCTGCGAGCACGCCCAGCAGAATGGCTGCGTCCTCTACCGTGTGCGTGAAGGGACCGACGCGATCCAGCGACGAAGCGAACGCGATCAATCCGTAACGCGACACGCGACCATACGTGGGCAGCAGGCCCACCACTCCGCAGAACGAAGCGGGCTGGCGAATGGAGCCTCCGGTATCGGTGCCGAGTGTGGCCACCGCCATGTTGGCCGCGACGGCGGCTGCGGAGCCTCCGCTGGAGCCACCCGGAACACGATCGAGCGCGCGCGGATTATGCACCGGCCCATACGCGGAATTTTCATTCGACGAGCCCATGGCGAATTCATCGCAATTTAATTTCCCCAGCAGGACCGCGCCTGCCGCAGCCAGTTTCGCCACGGTGGTAGCGTCGTAGGGCGGACGATAATTTTCCAGAATTTTCGAGCCAGCGGTTGACGGCGCACCTTGCATCACCAGCACATCTTTAATGCCGATGGGAACGCCGGCCAGCGGCAGCGCTTCTTCATTCGCCAGCTCGCCAGATTTCGCCAGATCGTCAATGCGATGCGCCTGCGCCGTAGCTCGCTCGCGGCTTAGCGCCAACCATGCGTGAATCTTGGGATCTTCCGCCGCAATCGTGGCGTAGTACGAATCGGCGAGTGCGACTGCACTGGTTTCGCCGCTGACAATCGCGTGCCGTGCAGAGCGGATGGTGCGTGGCGCAACCGGCGAAGCGCTGCTGGAAGTGGACTTCAGTTCTGCCATTCTTTTCCCTTACGAAATTTTGTCGATGCGCGATGCGCGCGCCCAGTCGAGCTTTACCGTTCAATCACCTTGGGCACTTTAAAGTAGGTGCCATCGGTTTCCGGCGCTGATGCCATCACCTTGGCGCGATCAAGCGAGGGACGAACTGAATCCTCGCGCAGCACGTTGCCGGCATCCACCGCGCCCTCGGACGCCGCGTCGGCCCGCATCCCGGCATTCACTTGCGTCATCGGGGGAACATCGCGGGTGTCCAGTTCGTTCAGCTGGGCAACATGGCCGAGAATGGCATTCAGGTCACGCAGCATCTCCTGCTGCTCGTCTTCGCGGAGTTCCAGTTGCGCCAGTTCTGCGACGCGCAACACCTGCTCCAAGGGCACCGGCTCCGGCTTTCCTGCTTTCTCAACCTGTTCCCGCGTCTGCGATGTGGACTGCATTTTTTCTGTTCCTTTTGATTTTTCGCGCTGTGGTTAGTATAGCGAGAACCCTGTCTGACACTGTTTTTGTGCGGGAGAATGACATGGCCGCGCAGCAAAACGCGGTAGAATCTGTCTACTCTCAAGACGCAACGAAAGCGCGCATTCAAGCGGGTTTCAGGAATACCATTAGGCGAACACCGGCGAAAATCGGCTAATTTCCGAAGAAAACCGAGAAAAACCGAAGAAAACCTGTGGAAATGCGCTGTTTTCCGTTGACAAATCGTGCGGAAAGCCGCAAGGTAAACGGCGGAAGGGTTTCTTTAGACCCGCATCAATGCTTGCGATCCTCGCATTTTGTGCGACGCTCCAACGGCAATGACACGGTCGATAGAAGTCAAAACAAAGCCGCAGTGGCACAACCACTGCTGGTATCAGGAGGAAGACAAATTATGGCAGCAGGCATGACCAAAACAGCACTCGTTCGGCACATGGCCGAGAAACTCGAATTGACGAACAAGCAGGTAGCAGCATTTCTGGATCTGCTGGCGGAAACCGCCGTCAAGGAAACCAAGAAAGTCGGACTCTTTGTGATCCCAGGACTGGGCCGTCTGGTGAAGGCAGAGCGGAAAGCCCGCATCGGCCGCAATCCGCAGACCGGAGAAGCGATCAAGATCAAGGCCAAGACCGTGGTCAAGTTCCGCGTGGCCAAGGCCGCCAAGGATGCAATCGCGCCCGCCAAGAAGTAACTGGAGCGGTACGACGTTTCACGCAATCTGCTGCACGGGCCACACGCTACGATAGCTGGCCCTGGTGCTGCCACGGCGCAGGGTTTCGGGTCATTCACCCACCCTGCGCCAGATTGTGTATAGAGCCGGCGATGCGGAAAGTGCCGGTTTTACGCGGCTGAAAACATCATTGCCGCATACGATCCGCGAATTCCCCCATCAAATTCTGCGCAATCGATCCCCTGACGATGCATGCCGTTGGCCATCCAGCCGGCGCGACCTCACGCGGATTTGCGCAACGGATCTAAGAATTCGGCGGTATCGAAGGTCTCCAGATTGCACGCATCAGGAACGTGATCCCCACCGAGATCAACACTCCCTGTTCCAGGATGGTCACGTTGTAGCGATGGGCAAAGGTCACGTAGGTGATCGCCATTCCCCATAGATGAATCTCTCCAAGAAAACCCTGCAGCCAGTTGGGGCGCGCTGCTCCTGCGGGAATCCTGGGCACCATCGCCGGGAAAAAACGTGGAACTTTTTTCAGATACGCGGTGTAAGCGTCACCCCGTTCGCTGGTCAGCTTTCGTTCTTCAGCCAACACCCAGGCCACGATCAGCAGCGTCACCGCCACCAGCGCGAACAGCGCGCCGCCGGGAGGCATCAGGATGGACAGTGCCGCAGTCAGCCACCAAGTGCCCAGATAGAGTGGGTTGCGCACGTAGCGATACGGCCCCTCTGCAACCACTCGCTCAGAGTGCAGGTCTTTGTCGTACACCACGTCAGATCCCAGATACGCCGCGGCCCAGGTGCGCACCAGCGCCGCCAGGAGTAGCACGAGCGTAGCTACCGCGATGACCACGATGGTGGAAGTCGCGATGGGGAGCAAGCCCATGGCGGCAACCGTGCCGGCCAGCCAGAGCCACGTCGAACCGGGATGCGCACCGCCTAGGCGTTCCCATGGCGCCCAGAACGCAACAATAAAAATCACGATGAGAGCCAGGCGCCGAAAACGAAACAAGAAATCTGCACACTTCATGGATCTGGGCAATCCTCACTTGGGAAACAAGAAAACCGCGTCAAGGTGCAGGCGCTACCCCGCGGCGCCAAGCGCAGCCATCAGGGCGTCGAAGTCCTCAAGACCGGAATACTCAATCGTCACGCGACCGCGGCCGTTCTTATCCTCGATGCGCACCTTCAGGCCAAGTTGACGTTGCAGGCGATCCTGCGCCTCGCGCACATTGGGATCGACCGGTTTTTTTGCCTTTTCTTCGCCCTTCTTGCGTTTTCGCTCGGGATCCATCAAGCCTTGGACGTAGGTTTCCGTCTGTCGCACTGACATGGAAAGCGCGACGACCTTGGCCATCGCCTTCAGAATTTCTTCGGCGCTGTCGAGCGACAGGAGTGCCCGCGCATGGCCAAAGCTCAGGTCACCAGATTCCACCTTGCTTTGAACCGGCGCTGGAAGCCGCAGCAACCGAAGAAAATTCGCCACCGTTGCGCGATCTTTCCCGGTGCGCTGGGCCACCTGCTCCTGGGTCATATGGAAATCGCGACTCAAGCGATCATAAGCGCGAGCCTGTTCCATCGGGTTCAGATCAGCGCGCTGGAGATTCTCGACAATCGTCATCTCCATCGCTTGTTCGTCA
>JAJYBW010000003.1 GCA_021778815.1 Acidobacteriota bacterium
GGTGATTGATCTTTTTCTCAAGCGCCGTCAGGATGCGAAGCCATGGATTGATGGTCGTGGAGGCTGTGGCTAGAAATGACATGCTATTTTCACTTTCAACGTTGCGGCGCGACTGCCGATGCAAATCTGAAACCTGCAGCGGAGCTTGCTCCTTCGAAGCTAAACAATACGGCGAATTTCATGTTCATGTGACGAACGTGAAATTGCCAAAGGTCGTGAGAAATGTCGGCTACTGTTGGTCCGAGACTCGCTGAAAAGTGGTCGGCCTGGGGGCGGTCGGAGCACATGGAACGGGTTGTTCGGATGACGTTAGCGAAAGCCGATACTAGCACATTCAAGTGCCGGTAGGCAGCAGTGTTTTCGACACAAAATCATTTCTTTTCGAAACTGCACCAAGGCTGGTGAAAGGCGATGTTCAATGCCGAAGTTGAGTTGACAGCAGACATTTTTCTCAGCCAAAATTCGGTCGACGCGCACATCATTCTCGTGTACCCGCGCATCGCGAAGTTGTATGATTGGCCGTTCGATTTCGACGAAGCGTGCACAGATAGAATAGCGGACCTGCAGCCGCCAGCAAAGCTCCGAAAAGAATCGTTGGTAACCGTGCGGGAAAGCGATCGGCGCTGGCGGCGAACATGGTGAAGAAAATCAACGCGGTGGGAGCGATGCCAATCGTGACTGCGCCGAAGCGACCGAGAGGAACGCGGAAGGGTCGAATCAGCGCAGGTTCACGCCAGCGTAAAACCGCGAGCGCAATAAACTCCAGAATCAGGCTTGACCCATACAGCAGGATGTCGAGTTCGAGCAGCCGTTTGAGATTAAATCCCAGCGCCAGCGCCCACGCAACGCCGCACACCAGCACTGCTACCCATGGGACACCATTGGCCATGCGACGTTCCAACGCTTTCGGCAGCAGCCCATCGCTGGCCATGGCCGCGGGAACACGGGCGTAGGAAAGCATGAGAGCGTTGAACATGGCGATACCGGTCAGCGCGCCACCGGCAACCACAGCAATAGCAAGCCATTCGGCAAAGCGCGGACCAACGTGCGCCCCTAACACTTGCGCAGCCTCCACCCACGAACCGGTGACGAACATCGACGACGGAATCCCGGTCAACGCGACCACGGCGATGGGGAGAACATAACTGCCGGACACCAGCATAACAGCCGCCAGCATAGACCGAATGTAATTACGCTGCGGATCTTCCACCTCCGCGGCGATGGTAGAAGCATTGTCCCATCCCATGTAGTTCCACACCACGAAGAGCAACGCAGTCACCATACTGCCGTGGGCTGTTCGCGCCATGCTTGCATGCTGCACAGAACTTCCAGCAACCTGGAACAAGCCGCTTCTCCAAATGCCTAACCCAACGATGCCGAGGAAGGGCGTCAGCAATAACGCCAGCATCCATAGCGAACCTTGACCGACGGAATAAGCGCCGCGCAAGTTCCATGCGACGCAAATTACCACGATGGCCAGCGACCAGGCCACGCCGCGATGGCCAGCCGTCAATGCCGGCTCCAGTTGACCGAGGTAGGCAACCGCGAGGGCGGGATAAATCGCCATGTCAAAAATGCTGGCGGAAAGCGAAAGCCACGCCTCTTGAAACCCCCAGAAGCGGCCAAGAGCGCGGCTCACCCAGATGTAGAAGCCGCCATCTTCAGGCAGTGCGCTGGCCAACTCGCCAACCATCAGCGCCGTCGGCAGGCTCCAGATGACGGGGACGATGAGGAGCAGCAACAACGCGCGTCCATACCCGGCTTGTCCAACAATGTCTTCCAGGCCATAAGGACCGCCAGACACCATGAAGTAGGTCGCTGCGACCAATGGAAGCAGCCGCAACCGTCGCATGGAGCGAGGAGCTCTCCATGCAGCGTGCATGCGCGCGAATTGTGATTGCGTCTCGACGATTCTTTCCTGGATGAATTTTCCGTACTCTGAACGAGTTTCTTACTGTTGTATTGTCGCCTCCAGCCGCACCGGTCCCATCAGGCCGGAAGGCATCAGACCATTTGCCGTATCGGTTGGGCCGGGAATAAAGTTTCGGTCTGCGCCGCGTGCCGAAAGCGCGTTGTATTGCGTGTTGACTACTGTCACCTGCAATGTATTTCCGCCTGCATGCAACAACGCGGTCACATCGGCACGATACGGCCGCAGCAACAAGACGGGTCCGGGCTTTCCATTGATGGAGATTTCGGCCACATCTTTCACGTCTCCCAGGTCGAGCAAAATGTGAGGATGTTTGGCGAGGTACTCCGCGGGCACGTCAAACGTGGTAGTGTACTCTCCGCGTCCGGAGAAATTCTTCAGCTTGTCGATCGACGTCCAGTCCACTAGCGCCGGCAACTCCATGCCGATGGTCTCGGGCTGACTACCGGGACCCATGCCTACGCCGTGAAACTTCCAGCCACGCTGACCGATATCAATTTGTGCTGTGGGAGATATGCTCTCGGATACGAATGCGGATGGCTTCACCGGTTTGGCTGCGGGATCGAAGACCAGCAGCGCGGATCCATAGGGATCCATGTCGAGCCGCGCCTGCAATCTGCCCCCATGCTGCTGGAACTGCGTGAACGGATGATGCTCGCCGGTCCACGGATCCCAGATTTCCGGCGTGCCCTTGGCGTGGAAATCCGCAGTCACAAGCTTTTCGGCGCTGGAAGGATTGCGCAGGAAAAAGAAATCCAGCGAGCCAATCCGTTTTTCAATGAACGGCACAGATTTTCCGTCGAATTGCAGATTGGGCTGGATGTTCGCCATCAGAATTTTCACCGCGCTGGATGCATCGGGAGTTGTGTAGACGTTTTTCTCTGTTTGAAGCTTCGCCAGCGAATCCGTCGGGGCTGCAGTAGGCAGTTGCCCGTTGTTCACCGCGGGTTCAGTCAAGGGAGTGCTTCCGATGAACACGATGGGAAGGCCCTGGTGAGCGAATGTCGCCAACTGATCGGCGAGCTGAGTGGTGACGGTTTTCTGATTGGGAAGAATGAGAACGCTGTAGGATTCGCCGCCGGGAGAGATCAACTTGCCGCCGACCACCTTGGAATGCAGCAGCACGTAGGCATCAATGTGGTCGTAGTTATATCCGGCAGCCATCATGCGGACGGCAACCTCCGGTTCCCGCGGAGCTGGGTCGATGGAGTCGTAGGCGAGCAGACCGCGATAGAGCGCGACCGGCGCAACTGTACTCCCAGCCTGCGATATGTACTGCACGCGGGTGATGTATTCATTCAGGCGCGGAAGATAGGGCCAGAAGGCGTTGTGCTGATTCATGTGGGAGGAATACGAACCGTTGGCGGCGAAAGGGTGCCAGCCAGGTTCGGGGCGGTCCATGTATTCGTAGGGAAAGCCGTGATAAATAATCTCGTTGATGCCGGCGGTCAGCAACTCGTCCGCATAGCGCTTAATTTTTTCCGGCGTGTTCTGGTAGGCTTTGCCGCGCCAGACAAAACTCTCGCTCGACACGATCTTGCGTCCGTACAAGTCAGCGGCTGACGAAGACATCTTGAGGAAGTCGTAGCGGCCGTTGTCGTACAAGTCTTCTGTCTCTGGAATGCTGGATTCGCCATAGACGCGAAGCAGGTCGGTCGGCGATCCATGTGCCTGGACCCGCGACAGCAGATGGTTGTCGGCAGACCACTGGATGAAGGGCGAGTAGAAATTTTCGATCATCAGGTCGGAGACGGTCTGCCAGTAATCCTGGCGAACTCGATTCCCAAGTCCAGACATGTCGTAGATGGGCAGGTCGACCGGTGAGGCACCGTAGGGAACGCTGAAGCCATCCACTTTGAGGATCGGCAAATACGGGGTCAAGTCGTAGCCGCGGCGTTTGCGAAACTCACTCAGAAAATCATCATTCCAGAACAGGTTCGCCTGCACCTCCAGGCTGTCGCAGAAAATAGCGCGCAATCCGTGGCCGAAGAACTCGCCGTCATATTGTTTCGCAGTGCCGCCCACACGATTTGCATAAGCAACAAAAGCGTCGCGGCTCATGTGGTCGAGAACCAATTGGGTGCCGGGCCCGGTGCCGCCGGCTAATTGTTGCCCGGTCGGCATTTGCTCAAAGACGAAGACCTGCCAGGTTCCAGCAGGTACATCCCAGTCGAGCGTTCCATTTGGGCTCAGATGATTCGTCAGCACAACTGACGTCCCAGGATCGAGATGGCCCGGAAATCTCTCGGCCTCTCGTTCGTCCGGCGATTGACTTTGAAAATACTGGGGCACGTCGCCACGAATCGCGACCACGGCGACCAGCTTTTCTCGTTTCTGAAAGCGTTGCAGCCATCCTGCCGGCAGGTCATGATTCGTCGTAATATCTTTGCCCAGCTGGGGCATCGGAAGTGCAGCGTGGAAGTGGACCGGACCGCGAATGCTTGCGTGAGTCGATCGCAGCTCAACCGCGGAATTCTCCGGGGTAACAACTCCCGCGCCGCCGAAAGGCCAGCCTGACCCGAAGGTGTAATCCATCCACATGCCATGGTCGCGCGCTTCTTCCAGCGCGGCCCGCACGTGAGAATAAAACGTTGGCGTCAAATAGTCATCAACGCGCTTGCGGGTTTCCGCCGGCATATCGGTGTGCAGCCCGATGACGAACGGCTGAATCTCGGCTCCGCCGAAATTCGCCTGATCCATGAGAGCAACTTCCCTGCGGAGCTCCCCATCTGTGACATCACCGCCGGGCCACCACCAGCGCACCATGGGACGGTAGGCTTTCGCGGGATTCTGGAATTGTTGCGCAACGGTGGACGCATTCTGGGCGGCCAATGGTGCACATACGATCACGCCAAACAGCGCAATTGCGGCAGATTTCATAGATTGAACTCCTAACCGAGTGAAACAACGCCGATCGACATAGCCGGGATATTCTGAGCGCGAATGGGAGCTTGCCGACTATGAAAGAGAACGATATGCTGTCCAACGCAGCATACGATACAACCGTGGAAGGCTACTATGATCAAATCCAAGATCTTTTTTGTGGCGATGATTCTGGCTCTCGTTTGCTGTTCGAGTTCACGCTTGCGGGCGCAGAGCGGTACCACTGCGCAGTGGGGACGGCACATTACCTGCGCCTCGGATGACGGCCGGCGCCACTATTGTCCTATCAACACCGGAGGCGAAGCGCGCATGACGAACCAGCGCAGTGGCTCGCCCTGCATCCAGGGTCGGACCTGGGGATACGATATGCGCGGGATTTGGGTGGATCGTGGCTGCCGCGCCGACTTTGTTGTTCGTCCCGCTGGATACAGGCCCGGTCCTCCTCCGCCTCCCAGAGGCCAGATGATCACCTGTTCGTCAAACAATGGCCGGCGCAACTTTTGTCCGGCGGATACTCGCGGTGGAGTGCGATTGATGAATCAACGCAGCGGGTCACCTTGCGTTCAGGGTCGCACCTGGGGCTTTGATGGCCGGGGAATTTGGGTGGATCGCGGTTGCCGCGCCGACTTTGCGGTCGGTCGTCGTTAAGTAGCCTTGGCGAGAACACTCTGGCGCCAATAAGTCAGAGTGTTTCTGAGCGTGCGCTCGAAATCTTGATCGGTTTCGTTACATCAGCAGATGCGTCCGCGTTTACCCGCGGCGCTGTGACCCGGAGGATTTTCGCCGATCCAGCGCTCATCCGCAGGGTCGCTTGCAAGCTGGTAGCGGGAGTCGGAGGAAATGCGCAGCCGGTCGCTGCGATTATCCATGCCTCCGTGGACCAGATCCATGCAGAAGATGACAACATCGCCCGCTTTATACTCTGCCGTCAGCCAGCGGCCACCTAAAGCGCGCCGAATCTGGTTAGGATCTTCCGAGAGCCATCCGTTCAAACCAGCTGCCGTGCGTGCTGGATCGTCGAGCCGGTTGGAGCAATACGAATCGACGTCGCGCTGGCCATAGGTCGCCTGCAGGCGCGCGTTTTTGTGGCTGTTTTCCAGGACCATCAGGCCGCCCATCTGGAAATCGATATCTCCCAGCGGAATCCATGCGGTGTAGAGGCGGCGCGTTCCGCGACCCATGTACACGATGTCGCAATGGCTGGGCGTGCCCAGGCCCGGCGAAATGCAGCGCAGCCAGGTGAAATCGAAATGCAGAATTTCTCCGCCCAGGAAGGAGGAGAAAAAGCTCATCAGGTTTCCCTGTCGCGCGTAAAGAAGATGCTGCAGCGGCGGATTGTTCTTTTGCGCCAGTTCGGGCTGAAAAAACAAGCTGGAGCCGGTTTTTGTTTTGCCCATCATCAACGGGGCCGCAGGGTCCAGCTGGTCTTCGACTGAAAGCTGCGTCAGGATGTGGCGTCGCGCCGCCAGCACTTCTTCCCGCTCAAGACATTCGTGCAAGAACAAATAGCCATCTTCTGCCATTGATTCTCGCAGGCGACGGGGACTGTCATGCGCAAAACAGCGCGACTCCATCCATCCAATCGCATCCTCGCCTTCGTCCAGCTGAAATCCGCGGGAGTACATGGTAGGCAGCGCGCAGGCTGTAATCATCGATTCGAGGATCTCCTTACAGACGTTTCGAGAGTAGCAACGCTGAAAGCATACGCTTCCACCTGGATATTCGGACAGTTGGATCGGTGAAAAGACTAGTTGGGGCGCGGGTTCTCCCCTGGAGGTTGTGGGGTGCTTCGACTGGTCGCGGTCTTGAACGCAGAAGAAGGCGGCGCATTGCAATCGATATTTCGCTCTAGAATGGCTGCATATGCGCGTGAACCGTTGGTTGATGATTGCCCTTTGCCTGCTGGGAGCGGGCCTGAAGGTTGCGCGGGCGCAGAAAACGGTGCCCGCTCCACAGAAAGTGATTCTGGATACCGATAGCGGGGACGACATCGACGACGCTTATGCGCTGGGCCTGGTGTTGACCAGCCCGGAACTGAAGCTGCTAGGCGTGACGACCGCATGGGGCAATACCGGGTTGCGCGCACAGTTGGTGGAAGGCCTGTTGTGCGAGGCGGGGCAGCAAAATATTCCCGTCTTCGCCGGAGTTCGAACGAAAGCAAACAACGTGTTTACCCAGGCCTCGTGGGCGAACCGTTTTCAGGCTCCCGCAAATGCAGACACCGACGCCATTGCATGGATGGCGAAGACGATTCGCGATAATCCCGGCCAAATCACGCTGATTGAAATTGCGCCGCTGAGCAACGTAGGCGCGCTCATCGATCAAGACCCTGCCGCCTTTCACATGCTGAAGCGCGTCGTCATGATGGGTGGATCGATTCATCGCGGCTATGGAGATCTGGGCTACGCGCCGGATCGCGGTCCGGCACCCGAATACAACATTGCCATGGACGTGCCATCCGCGAAGAAACTGTTCGCCGCAGGTGTGCCCATCACCATGGCGCCGCTCGACTCAACCCAGCTGAAGCTGGATGAGGTGATGCGTTCGATCTTGTTTCGCCAGAGCACCCCATTGACAGACTCGCTCGAAGTGCTGACAGAGGAGTGGGGCGGCGGACGTTCCGTCACGCCAACTCTATTCGACGTGATGGCCGTGGAAGCGGCAATCGACAGCGACCTGTGTCCGTCGCTACCCATGCATATCGATGTTGACGATGCTGGATTCACGCGCCCGGAAGCCGGAAAGACGAACGCACTGGTGTGCCTGCATTCCGACTCAGATCGTTTTTTTCAGTTCCTATTGCCGCGGTTGACGGAGCAGAGGCTTGGCTTGGGCAGCGCGAACCTGGGCTGTTTGGCGCCGGCGGAAAAAAAGTAGCTCCAGGCTCGATTTCTGCTTCCAGGAAACGTGGCGCATTGCATCTAATTCTTGAGCCGCGCAGTGAAGTTAGTCCCGATTTGTGGGAGTTCGATGAAGTCTCGCCTTACGATCGCATTCATTGTGTTTGCAGCGGCCATCGTCATGGCGTTTGCAGCGGCCTGGTATTGGCTGCACAACCCCGATCGCTACCTTCCCCTGGCGATTGCGAATGCCGAGAAGCGAACCGGTCTGCAGATCGCCGTCCAGCATGTCGAAATTCGATATTTCCCTTTGCTGGTGCGGGTCTACGGCCTCGAGATAAAAAATCCAAAGCCGTTTCCGGCGGGAGATTTTCTGAAGGTTCCCTTGCTGGAAGCTTCTGTCAAATGGACGCCGTTGCTGTTGCAAAAAAGAGTAGCGATTCGTTCGCTCGTCCTGCATCAACCGCAGATTGATTTCATCTCCGACCCCGACGGCCTGTGGAACTTTCAGAACCCCGCAGGACCGAAAGATCAACCCAGCCATTTTTCGACCGGCTCGATCGCTAACCTGGAAGTGCAGCACGGGGTGCTGCTGGGATCGAACCTGATTGATCCTTCTGACAAGCCGGGTCCCGTGATTCTGGAATTGCAGAATGTTTGCGGCGACTTGAAGCAGATTCAATTCCACCCGCATGGCCGGGGCGCGCCGCTGAAGGCGATTCAGGGGCAGCTGACTGCCTCGAATGCCGGCTTCGGCTCCATTCATACCCACGAATTGCGTTCCGATGTCCAAATTACTCCGCTGGAATTGGTGTTCAAAGATTTCTCAGCCAAGACCTACCGCGGGAAAGCGAACGGCAATTTCAGCTTTGATTTTCAAGGCAAAAAGACCACATTCCACGCCAAGGTGCAGGTCAGCGGCATCGGAATGCCCTACCTGCTGGCGGAATTCGACCCCGGTCCACCCAAGATGACGGGAATGATGGCCGCAAAGCTGGACCTGGGCGGGGTGATTGCGCATTCCTCCAACCCGCTGGGAGACCTGCATGGGACCGGGACCATGACGGTGCGGCAGGGGCAAATGCCGCTTCTGAACCAGAACCCCAGCATGAAGCAGGTGGAGCGGTTCCGGTCTAAGGATGCGTCCACGCTGCCGGCCTCGGCGTTTTCCAGCTTCGCCGGCGATGCAGAGCTGAAGGGCCATCGCATGTACAGTAAGCGGATCGGAATCGACTTTTACGGCATCTCCGTGGATGGGGCGGGAAGCATGTCGCTGACAGGAGGGCCCATGGACTATCGTGGGACCGCGACCATAGAGAAGAAGCAGGGCTTCTTTGTTGATACGTTTGCGCACTGGTTCAAGGGGGCCAGGGAAAAAGATGGCCGCCTGGTCTTTCCGGTCCGATTGGCGGGTACGTTGGCGAGACCGCAGTTTGCGGTTGTCCACTAATCAGGCGAAGACGAATGCAAAAAACTCGTTCGAGATATGCACACCGGCGCGGCGTTTGCATCCAATCGGCTAACAGATGGCGAAAGGCGTTCGCCGCGAGGGAGACAGAATGTTAATTATTTTGATCGTTCTACTTTTAGTGGTTGCATTTGGCGGATATCGTATGGGGCCCGGAATTGGCTACTACGGTGGCGGCGGGCTGGGGCTGATTTTGCTGATCGTGATCATCCTGCTGCTGTTGCGAGTGATCTGAGCAAGAGGGCAATTAAAGAACATGGGCAGGAATCTGCGTGGGCTCCCACAGGCCAACGCGGTTCCTGCCTTTTCTTGTTTAGCGTTGCCTCAGGACCGGATCCCTGTCGCGGGTGTGCCAGATTGAATCTACAGCCCTCTGAGCTCTCCACATCGACGCTTATGAATATTTCACATCGCTTTGCCTTCACGGATGATAAAGGACGTGACCATGCGTGAAGTCACGTTGTTCCACACGTGAGTCCCTTCAGGATTTTGGTTATGTGTTGCCTTTGCCTTACATGTATGCTTTACTTTACTTGTCTTATTGAGGTGACATGTGACAAATCGCGTTGCCGAACTCCGCACGGCGCAAGGATGGTCCCAAGCCCAGCTTGCAGAGCTACTTTCCGTCACTCGGCAGACTGTGATTGCGATCGAGCAATCAAAGACTGATCCCAGCCTTTCAACGGCCATGCGTCTGGGGTGGATCTTTCGCAAGCCGGTAGAAAGCATTTTCATCGCCGAGATCGATGAGCAGATGATCGCCCTCAATGGAACGTGGGAGTACAAGACGAGAGTTGCCACAGCATTCGACGAGATGTCCGTACTCGAACAAATGGGCGATGAAGGCTGGGAGATGACTGGTTTCGGTGCGGCCGTTCTCCACTTCCGCCGTCCCGCAAACGCCGAACTGCGCCGCAAGTGGGAATACAAGCGCGTGAGCGGGATATTAACGAACGCCAACCGTGTCGGATTAGAAAAACAAGCCTGGAGCTTTCTCGGCAACTGGGTAGGGGTTTTCCATTACTTCAAGCGCGAATTTCGGCCTGCAATTCTTGTCAACTAAGCAGTGATTTCCGCCAGTCTCAACATCACTTCGGGGCACGCGGCACATTGCTCTTTGGGTTCATAATCCAAAGGTCTACCCTTGGATTCAAACCGACTCTTTGCTTCGGCATTTGAGGGCTTTGTGTAGGAGGCTGTTCTCCGGTATACTCGAGGTTTGCTGTCTATATAAGATTTTCTGTTTAGGAGCGCACTCCGATGCCGAAGCGCACATTTCAACCGAACCGCCGCCACCGCTCTAAGACGCATGGCTTCCGAGCCCGCATGAAAACCAAGGCTGGGCAGGCCGTACTGTCGCGCCGCCGCGCCAAGGGCCGCAAGCGCGTGTCTGTCAGCGCCGGTTACCGCGACTAGCTTCTCCCGTCCCATCCTTCGCCAAGAACGCGAAGGATGGAGCACCCAGTCTAGTTCCCACCGCCGAAAGCCTTCTATTTTCCTGGGATTCGCTGTTCAGTACCGCAGCCCTGAGTGGCGCTGCGGACATTGCCGCTGGTTCTTGAGCCCGGTTGCGCGACAATAGGACAAACGGTGAGCGATGCCAGCCCCAACTCCAGTTCGAGCGCGCAAGCCTGTCGCCACGCCGCGAAGAGAAGCCAGCCTTCGCAAGCATGCCGACTATCAGCGGGTCTATCGCGAAGGTAAGCGGCAGTCGCTGCCGCTGATGACGTATTTTTTTGCGGCACGTAAAGCCCCGGAGGCAACGACTCTCGTCGGCCCAGCGAAGCCAGCGCGCACCCAAACAACTGAAATTCCTGCGGGATCCCGCGTCGGCCTGACGGCCGGCAAAGTGCTGGGGAACGCGGTTGCTCGCAATCGAATCAAGCGGCGCATGCGACAGGCGATCCGGCACGCGCAGACGGAATTGACCGCCGAAGTGGATGTCATTCTGCATCCGCGGCGCACGGTGTTGGAAGCCGAATTTTCTCAGATTGAGCGCGATGTGCTGCGGGCGTTTCGCGCGGTACAACTGGTGCTGAAGCCACGCTGCGATGCAGACTCGAGCCATGGCAACTAGTCAGGAGCGGCGTGCGGCGCGGGTCGAGCGGCTGGCCGGCTTCTATCAGCGCTGGATTTCTCCCGGGCTGCATGCCCTGGGTAGTTCGCTGCTGCCCATGCCTAGCGGATGTCGATTTCAGCCGACTTGCTCTGAATATGCCGCAATCGCGGTGGCGCGCTACGGCTGGCTCCGTGGATCTGGGATGGCGCTACGGAGAATTTCGCGCTGTCATCCGTGGAGCCGCAAAGGACGGCTGGGCGGTTTCGATCCGGTACCGTAAGTGCCTCATGCGGGGCCTTTTTCGGCGCATATGGCCATCCCGGTCGGCGTCGTTGCCATGACCCCTCACCACAACCTGCAAGTGGGAGATAAAAACGGGTAGGATAGGTATACCCGCATCTGCGCGAACCGTCCCGGCACGTCGAACCCCCGGAAGCGTCGAGGAACGATCGAGACAGCAGAAAATCCAGCATCCACGGCAGGCACAACCTGGTTGTGGAAGCGTTTGCGCTGAAATTGCAGTGCGGAAATTGAATGTAACGGGAAGTCTCTTGGCCGAATATAAGAATCCTAACCAGCAAGGCGGGAAGCAGGATACGAGTTCCCTGCTGGTATTTACTGTGGTGTTTGTTGCAATTCTGCTGGGCATGCAATTTTTTAAGCCGAAGCACCCGGCAACCCCAGGCCCAGCCCAGACCACCGCTTCAAAAACGAACACGAGCCAGCAAAACGGCGCAGCCGCGGCGGCGGCCAACAATGCTCCCAACGCCACGGCGACCCCCGCGGGCGACGAAGCCGCCGGAGCGTCAACTCCGAAAGTTACTGCCGCAAGCCAGACCACCACGGTGGTCGAGAACGAGCTGTATCGGATTACATTCAGCAATCGTGGCGGCGAAGTAACTTCGTGGATTTTGAAGAAATACACCAACTACGATGGCAAGCCGCTCGACCTGGTGCATCCCACGGCGGCGGAGAAATTCGGCTATCCGCTGGCGATTTATACCTATGACGCTGGTTTGCGGCAGCGCCTGGCGCAGGCCTTGTATGTACCTTCCGCAACCGGCACGATGACGGCGCCGAATCAGCTGACGTTCGATTATGCCGCCGGCGGCCTGGTGGTTCGCAAGACCTTCCATTTCGACGACAGTTATGTTGTCACGGCGGATGTGAGCGTGTCGCAGAATGGCGCGCCGGTCGAGGCCCTGGTCGCGTGGCCAGCCGGATTCGGCGATCAGCGCGATGCGCGCGATTACTCCACCTATCAGAAGATCGATCGCTCCAGCGGCGGCAAGGTGGAAAGCATTGCGCCGAAAAAAGTGAATAACGGCGAAACGCAGTCTGGCTCGCTCGATTGGGGCGGAGTCAGCGATCTGTATTTTGCCGCGATGTTTCTGCCGGAGACGCCGGCCAACAGCACGTTTGTCGCGCTGCGCCAAACGCTGGATATTCCGAAGAATCCAGACGAACCGAAGACCAGCGAGACTGAGCCTGAGCCGGTACTAGGTGCCGTCGTGGGTGCGGTGAATGGCCCCACCACGGTAAGAATTTTTGCCGGACCCAAGTCGTTGGGCGTGTTGTCGTCGATCCGTGCCATGGGACCGGACGGCAAAGCAAACGGACCGAACCTGGTGCCGATCGTGCATTACGGCATGTGGTCGTTCATCGCCAAGCCATTGTTCTATCTGCTGCGCTGGGTCTATGACCATGTGATTCACAACTGGGGCTGGGCGATTCTGATCCTGACAGTGTTTCTGACGCTGGCCATGTTCCCCACCCGCTTCACCATGATGAAGTCCTCCATCAAAATGCAGCGCATCCAGCCGCAGATGAACTTTATCAAGGAGAAATACAAGAAGTACAAGTTCGACGATCCCCGCAAGCAGGACATGAACCGGGAGATGCAGGAGCTGTACAAAAAGGAAGGCGTCAACATGTTTGGCGGCTGCCTTCCGATGCTGGTTCAGTTCCCGTTGATCTTCGCGTTCTACGCAATGCTGGAAAATGCGATTGAGCTGCGCCATGCGCACTGGTTCTGGCTGCATGATTTGTCTGCGCCGGATCCGTATCACATTCTGCCTATCCTGATGGTGGTGTCGCAATTCTTCTTCCAGATGTTCACGCCGTCCCCAGGCGTCGATGCGGCCCAGCAGAAGATGATGGCGTTTACCATGCCGTTGTTCAGCGGATTTATCTGCTGGCATTACGCGTCGGGATTGGCGTTGTACTGGTCGGGGAGTAACCTGATCGGCATCGGGCAGCAAATGATCATTAACCGCACCAAGTTAGGTAAAGAGTTGCGGGAGATCCAAGCCAGGAGAGCGTTGAAAAAGAAGGGTGGACGACCGCCGGCACTCGGGCGGCGTTGACAAACCTGCAGAAGCGAGGCTATGGAATACCAATGCCCATTGAAAACTATCAATCTGCCGTAGAAACGATCGATACATTTCTCAAGATGGTGGTCGGCAAAGGCGGTTTGCGTCTGAAGTACAGGATTACCGCAGGCGCGGGCGCAGCCGATCCACACAAGTTCGAGTCACGCGAAATCTACGTAGAAATCGCGGGCCCGGATGTGGACCTGGTGTTGGAACATAACGCGGAATTGTTGCGCTCTCTAGAGCACATCGCCGCAAAAACCCTGCGACTGGAGCCTTCCGAGCACGATGTGGTCAGTTTCGACGCACGCGGGTACAAGGCGTTGCGCGCGCAGGAACTGAAGCTCGCCGCCGACACTGCCGCAGAGCAGGTGCGCCGAACCAGCGAGCCGTATCAATTCGCCCCGATGAATTCCCGCGAGCGCCGTATGCTGCATCTGGCCCTGAAAAATTATGAAGATCTGCGCAGCGAGAGCAGCGGAGAAGGCATGCGGCGCTCGGTCGTGGTCTATCCGAAAAACTGGCAACCAAGAACTCCGTCTGCAGGATCGGGTAGGGCGCGCACCTTTGGTCACAGCTGAGCGGGAGTTTTTCGCGGCCGATTTGCTTGCGAGCCGTCGAGGATGAAGCCTGCGCAAAGTAAAATCGACCCGTGACTGAGCGAGTCCAGGCTGCAGGTGTTTCACTAAGCTCGCGCGAAAATGAGCGCGACACCATCGTTGCCATGTCCACTCCGCCGGGTCGCGGCGGTATCGGCATCGTGCGTCTCTCGGGCGCGGATGCAGTTCCGATTGCGTCGAGCCTGGTGCGGCTGTCGAAGCCTCTCGTGCCAACCCAGGCGCAACTCGCCGACATTCTCGATCCAGAGAATGAAGACGCGGAACGAGCGACTCGAATCGACGAAGCGGTGGTCACGTTCTTTCAGGCGCCCAATTCCTACACCCGAGAAGATGTCGTCGAAATTGCCGCGCATGGCTCGCCGGTGGTGCTGGAATCGCTGGTGCGTGCTGCCATCACGCGAGGCGCTCGATTAGCACGGCCCGGCGAATTCACCGAGCGCGCGTTTCTTTCCGGGCGCATCGACCTGACGCAAGCCGAAGCCGTGCGCGATCTGATCGAGGCGCAAACCCTGTACCAGGCAAAAATTGCCTCCGAGCAGATGGAAGGGTCACTGTCCCGCCGAATCCAGCCGATCAAGCAGGCGCTGGTGCAGCTGATTGCGGAACTGGAAGCGGGCATCGACTTTGCGGAAGACGACATCGACGTGATGCCGGCCACTGTGACCGCGAGCCGAGTGGGTGCAATCATGGAACCGTTGCAGTCTCTCGCCGCCTCGTTCGCTTACAGCCGAGTGGTCCGCGATGGAATTTCTCTCTCGATTGTTGGACGTCCGAATGCAGGAAAATCCTCGCTTTTCAATCGACTCGTGCAGCGTGAGCGCGCCATCGTAACAGCCACGCCCGGCACCACGCGAGACCTGGTGACGGAACGTGTATCGCTCGGTGGAATTCCGCTCGATTTGATCGATACTGCAGGCTTGCGGACCGCGCAGGATGAAGCCGAAAGCATCGGCATTCAAAAATCGCGCGAGGCAATGGCCGACGCTGACGTGGTGCTGCTGGTGCTGGATGCCACGGCAGACGCGCTGACGCCAGAAGAGATCGCGCTGATGGAACAGATGCGAACCCGTCGAGCGCTGGTGGTGTTGAACAAGACGGACCTGCGGTATGAAAAAACTGCAAGCGAAATTGTGAATCGCGCGGAGAGACCGGGCGACGTGATTGAGACCTCGGCTCTGACCGGCGAAGGAATTTCGCAACTACGCGAAGCAATCCTAACGCTGATTCGCGGAGAAGGAAAAGAAGTCGAGAGCGGGCTGATGACCAATGTTCGCCAGCAGCAGGCGGTGTCGGAAACGCTGCAAGCCCTGCGCGGCGGCGAACAAGCGATTGCTGCCGAAGTCCCCCACGAGATGCTGCTGATCGATCTTCACTCCGCGCTGCGCAGCCTGGATGCACTGACCGGCGCTACAACAGCCGACGATATTTTGAATCTGATCTTCTCCACCTTCTGCATCGGAAAGTAGAGCATCGCTTCGCGCGACCTCCCGCTGCAACAGACAGTGACCTTTTGGACTCCTATCGCGAAAGTTGGCGGGGATGACCCGAGAAGGAAAGCCATCAACGTATGGCAGCAAGGGCACGGATGATGGCGTCGGTGTCGTAGACGCAGCCTCCCCAAACTCCGCCGCTGGCATGCACCAGCGCAGCCCAGAGGCGTGTGTCGTCGGGCAGGTTGGGGTCAGGTGCCAGATCGTTGCGCAATGGCCGAAGAGCCAGCCGCCGAGAGCCCTCTTCCGCGTCGAACCTTTCCTCGGCTTCACCCACAAAGTTAACTGAACCTTCCAGCTTGATCCGATCGATCGCAATTTCAATTATGTCGCCGTCGAGGATTTTGCCGACGCTTCCTCCTGCCAGCGCCTCCGGAGAAACATGTCCGATGCATGCGCCCGTAGAAACGCCGCTGAATCGAGCATCCGTAATCACGGCCACGTGCTTTCCGTGGGGAAGATGTTTCAAGGCGGACGTCACTTGATAAATCTCCTGCATGCCGGAGCCCGCGGGGCCGCCGCAGATCAGCACCAGGATGTCGCCCGGTTGTATCGTGTCGCTCTTGATGGCCTCAATCGCAGACGTTTCGGAAACGAAGACTCTGGTGGGTCCTGTGATTCGAAAAATCCCGGAAGCATCGACAAGAGAGGGATCGATGGCGGTACTCTTGATCACAGAACCCTCGACAGCAATGTTTCCGACCGGGAAGCAAAGAGTCGGCGTCAGGCCGCGGGCTCTGGCGCGGTCGGGAGCCAGGATGACATCATCGGGATCGATGCCATCCAGACTTTTCAGTCGCGCACGCAGTGCATGGCGGCGTTCGCTTTGCTGCCACCAGTCCAAACTCTCGTCCAGCGTGGATCCGGAGGCCGTCAACACGCGGGTATCCATCAATCCGGCATTTCGCAAATGCAACATCACCTCAGGAACGCCGCCGGCCAGAAACACCTGGACGGTCGCGAAGTTCCTCGGACCGTTGGGCAATGCATCGACCAAGCGCGGCACAGACCGATTCACTCGAACCCAATCCGATGCGTCCGGTCGCCGCAAGCCCGCGTGGAAAGCAATCGCCGGAAGATGAAGTAGCAGATTCGTTGATCCGCCAAACGCAGCATGCAACACCATTGCATTGTGGATCGATTCCTGACGAAGGAAGTCCTTAGTTCCCAAGCCCAGTTCAAGCAGACGCAGCAATGCTTTGGCGGAGCGGGTCGCGGCATCCAACCAAATTGCCTGTCCAGATGGCGACAGAGCCGTGTGCGGAAGAGAAAGCCCAAGAGCCTCGCCGATTACCTGGGCGGTTGCCGCCGTTCCTAAGAACTGGCAGCCACCGCCGGGCGTGGCGCAGGTTCGACATCCCACTTCCGCTGCGTAGTCGAGCGAAATCTCTCCATGTGCAAATCGCGCCCCGATGGTTTGCACGATTCCGGCATCTTCTCCGTTTTCCGGCAGCAGCGTTACGCCTCCCGGTACCAGCACGGTTGGGATAGATTGCGCCGATGCGAGTGCCATCATCATTGCGGGCAATCCTTTGTCGCAAGTGGCGAATCCAACGACGCCTTTTCTGGTGGGCAGTGATCGCATCAATCGCCGAAACACCGTCGCCGCATCATTGCGAAACGGCAGCGAATCGAACATCCCAGTGGTGCCCTGGGTTCGACCATCGCATGGGTCAGTACAATACGCGGCGAAAGGCACCGCGCCCGCTGATTTCAATGCACGCGCCGCCTCGGCCACCAGCAATCCCACTTCCCAGTGGCCGGTGTGAAAGCCGAGCGCGACAGGGGTGCCATCTTCTGCACGAATTCCTCCGTGGGTGCTCAGCAGCAGGACTTCAGGTCCTGACAGTTGTTGCGGCGACCAACCCATGCCGACGTTCTGGCTCAGTCCGAAGAGATTTCCGGACGGCAACTGCAGCAGCATGTCCGGTGTCAGCGGCAGGTGCCCCGCCGGTCCAGCAGCATGCGTGGCAACGTCCAACAGTCCGCGGTCCGGAGTCTCCAGCACCGACAGAAGAGATGTTTTACTCATCGAAATGGCAAGTTGAAGTCATTCAGTTCTGATATGTCTCGTGCGGCCATCGTGGTTGGGTGAAGACGGCGCCATCCACCCAGATTGTCTGGCCGGTAATGAAAGACGCTTGTTCCGTCGCCAGAAACACTACCAGATCGCCGACATCCTGCGGCATTCCAATCCGACGCAGCGGTGTGATCTGCGCCCACGCGTCACTATATCCTGGCGCTTCCAACTCCGTACGTTCAATGGCGATGGCACCCGGAGCGACGCAGTTCACGCGAATTCCGTATGGCCCGAGCTCGACTGCGGCGGCCTTCGTCAACATCTCAATTCCGCCCTTGCTGGTGGTGTAGGAGGCGAGATTTAAAAAAGGAACCTTGTTGCTCCCCGAACCAATGTTGACGATGACACCACTCGACCGGCTTCGCATCCTTCGGCCTGCCGCTTGGATGCACAGAAAGGATCCCTTCAAATTTGTTTCGATCACTCGGTCCCATTCCGCTTCTTCCAGATCCAGCAACGGCCCCCAGGTCTGCACGCCGGCGTTGTTCACCAGAATATCGATGTGCTGAAATCGCTCGTCGAAGGCCGCAAACATTTCCTTAACATCGGAAGCCCTGCTGACGTTCCCGAAAACAGGAAACGCATCGACGCCCATGTTTCGAAGCTCGGAGACAGTGCCGTCAGCTCCTTGAACATCGGAAAAGTAATTCACGGCAACGTTGCAACCAGCTCGGCCTAAAGCCAGGGCAATGCCCTTGCCGACTCCTTTACTGGCGCCGGTAACCAATGCGGTGCGATGATCCAGCCTCATTGCGTTGGTCCCGGATACTGGCGTGGGTGCACCATCTGGTGATACACGCGCTCCAAAGGCTCTGGACTCACGCTGATTTTTCCGCGATAGGGATTATCGAGCGCTGCCACCATAAACACCATCAGCCCGATCAGCGCGGAGAAAAGTACGGTCATCCAAATATGCATCTTCAAGCTCTGCATATGGAAGAACCATGTCGAGATGATGCAGATCGCCGCCCCTACCAAGATCAACGCCCATAGAGGTGATGGCAATTCGTCTGTGACACTATCCAGACGGATACTGCGAGAGGTTTCGAGAGCGTCGAACTCTCGCGAGACATCTTGCTCAAGAACCTTGTCGGCCTCGGTGGCCGGTTCCCACCTGCGAAAATCTTGCCGAAAAGTATCCAGCGAGACGCGGTTTTCGATGGGAACAATTCCTTGTTGCTGCTCCGGCCAGCCAATCTGAATCACTCTGATCGTGTAGTCGCGAATATCCTGTTGCAGCACGCTTCGCATCGGCCCTTCAAGACTTCCAACAGTGCGATAAAGACTGGCGACAGCCGCCGCCTCTCGCGCCACTTTGGCCTCAGTGTCGGTATAGGTCGTCCACGCTCCGATCGCCAGCAAGCCCAGCGTAACTCCATACAGAACTGTGATGCCGGCCAGATAAAATCCGACGATGTCGTTGTAGGAGTGCTGGAGGTGAACACGACGAATCATTCTTCGGCTGGCCAGCAATCCTCCCAAGCCGAAGGCGACAAACAGAGATATGGTGAGCAGCTCGAATAGCCAGTTCGGCAGATCGTAAACCCAATACATATTCATGGATCCTCGCCGGGAACGAAACACGATCCCGGGAAATGCTTGCTCACATATAAATTCATCGCGCGCGCAGCGCCACCGTGTGCCGGCTTCAAGAAACACAGTATAGCGTTCCAGAATCGGATCGCACGTCGCCCTCTGTCTTCAAACGTCTGTCGCGCGTAACAGGTGCCGTACCCCTCACTTTTATCTACCATGCATCACCGACGGGCAGTAGAGTAATTTTTGTGACATGAGGAGAACCCTCGATGCAAGTAAGATACCTATCGGCGTCGCTCGTCCTCGCGTTCTTCAGTCTAGGGGTGACTGCGCAAACCAGCAGCCCTGCCGCCCCGCCGCCATTGCCCCCGCTTGTCGGCTCCATCGCCGGTCATCCCGGCTGGCCGGTGGCGAAACCGGAGGACGTGAAATCGCCCGAAGCCATCCTGGACGCGGTGTACGACGTCATTTCCGGCGGCAAGGGGCAGGCGCGCGACTGGAACCGCATGCGATCCCTGTTTGTCCCGGATTCCCGTTTGATTCCCGCGATCAACGTTCCCGCGACCACAGAGAAACCCGCTCACGTGGATGCCGTCATCCTTACGATCGATGACTATATTGCACGAAGCAGCGGAAGAACGACCGCGAACGGCTTCTTTGAGCACTCAATTCATAACAAGGTCGAACAGTTCGGCAATATTGTTCAGATCTGGAGCACCTACGAATCTCGACACAACGCCGACGATCCCAAACCCTTCGCCCGAGGCATTAACAGCTTTCAGCTGTTGAATGACGGCCAGCGTTATTGGATCGTGAATATCTTTTGGGACGCCGAATCTCCTGCCCATCCAATTCCGCCCCAATACTTGCCGAAATAGAATTCGCTGCGCCTGGGTGCGGGATGCGAACCTCTTCATCATGATTCTTATTCATGCGTTACGTCGATCATGTTGTCGTCGGCAATGCGGTCAATCAATTTGTTATACGGGTCAATTCCGGCGCGTGTCGGTTGCTGGTCCACAACGATAGTGTAAGTTTCGTGCTCCTGCGTCATTTTTTCCTTCTTCATATACAGGGGCTTTTCCTCATCTTTCTTGCCGGTGAAGACGCCGATTTCAATGTAATCCGCCAGCGGCATGGGAGTTTCAACCCCGTTGCCATCCGCCTGGAACTTTCGCGCCTGAACTTTCAACGTGACCTTGTATTTGCCATCGGCAGTCTTCTGCGAAGTTGCCGACAGCGTTTTATTGTCGTAGATCACAATCCGATTGAAGCCGTCGTCGACCATGTATTGCAGCTCCGGCGGCGTCTGGGCGCGAATTGCCGCGACCAGCATGCGCGTGTCCGGATAGGGCTGGTCTTGCGCCCCTGCACCACGGGTGCTGTCGGCTGCATCTGCCTGGTTGTTGGCGTTTGCATAGCGGTACTGCATCAGGAAGTTGTGGAGCGCCAGGTCCATCTTGTCCTCGCCAATATAGTCAGCGAGGGTATACATGATCTGGCCGCCCTTTTCATACCAGACGTACGGTTCGCGCTGCACCAATGCTAGCGGCGGTTCGTGACGAATTTCACCCGCGCGACCGCGAAGATAACGGTCGAGAAAATGGCGGAGAACTCTGTGCATATAGTCCTTGCCGTACTTATGCTGCATCACCATATAGGCCGAGTACTGCGCCAGCGTCTCCGACATCATGTTCGAACCTTGCACCTGACCACCGATCAACTGATGGCCCCACCATTGATGGCCCAACTCATGTGCGGTAACGAAATACGTCAGATCGACATCGTCCTTGTGCAGCATGCGACCGATGAAACCGATCCCTTCTGAAAACGGCACCGTGTTTGGAAACGATTGCGCGAACTGACGATAGCGCGGAAACTCCATAATGCGATATTGCGTGAACTGATACGGACTGTAATGAGTCTGGTAATAATCGAGGCCGGCGCGGCTGCTGGCAAGCATGTCGTCGATATCGTAGGTGTGCGTGGGATAGTAATAGACCTCAAGATTCACTGGGCCACTAGGACCGTTGTAGACTTCCTTGCGCGTGGCGTAGCGAGCCGACAGGAACGCAAAGAAATCGGCGATGTGCGTCGAGCCCATGCTGTATTCGTAATAATTTCGATCGTTCTGCCTCCAGGTGCGCTGCAAATATCCTGGCGCAATGGCGATTTGATCCGCCGAGGTGCTGACGACTGTGTGAAACGTAATCCAGTCCGAACTGGGAGCGAAAAGATTTCTGCGCGAATAAACCGGATCCCCTCGCTCTGCCATTTCCTGCAGTTTGCCAAGGTGCTCTTCGCGGCGGCGGCGCGGGTCATCGAGTTCATAGCCCTGGTCGTATCCAATCGTAGGAAAGAAACTCGCGTCGAAGAAGGTTCCGTTGTACGCAAACTCCGGCGCCTCATTGCCGTCGCGAAATCCATGCGTGGTGTGCGACACCGTGCATGTGAGGGTGAGGACATCTCCGGGAGCGAGCGGCTGATCCAGCGCATAAATGGAATAAAGATCGCGCGGCGCACGGCTGACCAAGTGGAATGGCCGGTTGAATGTAACGTTCGATACCGCCTGTTGCTCGTCAGTGATGTGAATCTGGGAAATCGGTTGGTCGGTCTTGTTTTGCAGCGTGATTGTAGCCGTGCCATCGAATGACCTGCGCGCCGGATAGATATTGATATCGGTGTCGACAGCCGTCACTTTGGGTTGCGGGAACAGCTGATATTTCTTGAAGTCGCGTTCGTATCCAGCCTGGATGTGGCGACGATCTTTGGCCGTCAGAAATTCGTTCAGCACATGGGCGTTGTAATAGAACCAGGCGCCCGAGCCAATCGCGAGCAGCACGAACACAATCGCCGCCGGAGCCAACCGCGGAGCTCTTGCCATGGCGAGACGAGTCCGCGCCGCCAGGGAATCTTCCGTTCCGCGTCGGGCGTACGCAATGGAAATGACGCCCAGGACCGCAAAAATCGCGAACCAATACGTAATGGACCAGAAAATAATAGGAACAAAGTGCCCATACCCGTTCATGTCGGAGTAGGTGTACGGTGGAACCCAGCCGACCAGGTACAGCGTATTCTCCCATCCAAAATTGAACAGGATCGGCTGCAGCACCACGATGCCAATCACTATTCCATAGCCGATGAATTTGTTCGACACGATGGTCTGCACAAACATCGACAGCAGCGCGATACACATGATCTGCGCAAACGTGATCAGGTACAGCTCCTTGAAATATTGCAAGAACTCGTAATGGTAGTAGCCTGCAATGGTTTGCATCAGGATGCCGACCAGCATGGTGACTGTCAGCAGAACCAGCTCCACGAAGGCGATGGCCGTAAGCTTGGAGAGCCAATCGGTGGTCTCTGAAATGGGCATCGCATCGTGGATACCGTCGAAGTGGTTATCCCGCTCGCGCCAGATCAGTTCCGCCGAGTAGAGCACGGCCACGATGTAGAAGAACAGGGTGGCCCCGCCTTCAACCGCCTGCAGCATCAGGTAGGTCACTGGCCAGACATTCTCATCGCCGAGATGTCCCGCGAAGTGGCCATTGTTCACGGCAAACACAATCATCAGGCCGACGATGGCCCAAAAAGAAACTTCGCGCCGGATGGTGCGAATACGTAACCGTGTCAGTGACAAATACTGAATCCAGGAGGTACGCGCGCCGAAGATCTGCCGCACGCGCGGCAATTTCGCCACAACAAGCGAGCGGGCGGGACACCTTTCTTCCTCATCCTGAAGACGGGCTTTTGCAGCGCGACGACTTTGCGATTGAGCGGTCAGCGCTTCCACTGAGATGGGAAATAGACGCCATGCCACCAGCAGCGCCAACAGACCCACGACCATCCATAGCAGGCGGTTATACAGGAAAACTCCAGGTGAGTCGCCGGAGAAATTCCACGGGAGTAGCAGCGTGTTTTTCTCAATCACGGTCCAATAGCGGGTGATGTTGTCGATCAGGATCAACCCAATAGGATCCAGAATTCCCGACCAGAAGTGTTCCAGCGAGCGCGTCGCGGAGTACACCGTGATGCCAATAATGTAGAGCATGAACAACGCCACGCCCTGCAGGTACACGATGAAAAGTTTGCGAGTCAGGGCTGCAATGGTGAAAAAGAGCGAGCCAAGAACGAATATCTGAATGACGACGATGGAAAGAAACGGCTGCAGATACCACCACAGATGGTTCGGAGCAATACGCGTGTGATCGGCCCAGGGCGCGAAGGTTCCTGCGAACGTGCCGAACATCATTCCCGTAAACACCAGCACCGTCGTCACAAACGAGCCAGCCCACCGTCCACCCAGATAGCCAAACTTGGTAATCGGCTTGGTAAAGATGATTTGGTAGGTGTCTCGCTGAAAGTCGCGCAGGATCGATGTGCCAAAAATGGCGGCGATGATAATGATGCCGAACAGGCAGGCATAAAGATCGTTAAAGCTGTTGGCGTAGGGCCCGTTCAATAGGACTTTGCCGTTGGAAAATCCGATGGGGCCGAAACTCTCGGAAGCCACACAGAGAAACGAGAACGTGAACCAGAGCACAAAGTAGACGTAGGTCGAAATGCTCTTGAGGCGGAAACGAAGTTCGAATGTAAAAAACTCCCAGAACATTGCCATAGCGTGATCCTCGGTGGCGGAGATTTAGTTGGCCGCGTGGCGCGACAGGTTCAGGAAGTACACATCCTCAAGCCCCGAAGGGACAGCATGAAACCCAGGCCCGGGGGAGGCCGGCGCAAACACGCGAATCTCGTGCTGGCCGGCGACCAGGTGCGTACTGATGACCTGAAGTTCAGCTTCGACGGCGCGAAGTTCCTCATCTGTCGCCACGACCTTGGACCAGATTTGACCCTCAAGCGCCGCCAGAGCTTCGCTGGGCGAGCCTTCCAGCAGCACCTCGCCGGATGCAATGATGGCCATGCGCGGGCAAAGTTCACGCACATCGTCGACGATGTGGGTAGACAGAATCACGATGACATCGCGGCCGATCGACGAAAGAAGATTCAAGAAGCGATTGCGCTCTGCCGGGTCAAGCCCAGCCGTAGGCTCGTCGACGATAATCAATCGCGGATTGGCCAGCAGGGCCTGCGCGATGCCGAATCGCTGCTTCATTCCACCCGAATACGTGGACAAAGCTTTTTTTCGCACATCCCATAAATTGGTCTGTTGCAACAGGGCATCGACCATCTCCTTGCGCTCGCCTGCCGCTGTGATACCCTTCAGAATGGCAAGATGGTTCAGCATGTCGACCGCAGACATTCTGGGATAGACGCCGAATTCCTGCGGTAAATAGCCCAGAATCTTGCGCACCGCATCTTTCTGCGTCAGCACGTTCACGCCGTCAAGGTCGATCGACCCGGAATCAGGATCCTGCAGCGTCGCGATAGTGCGCATCAACGAACTTTTTCCCGCGCCGTTAGGACCAAGCAGCCCAAACATATTGTTGCCGATGGTCAGCGAAAGACCCTTCAGCGCGCGCACGCCGTTGGGATAAACCTTGGAAATATTTGTGATGGTGAGTGCCATGAATGGAATCCCCAGGAAACTGTTTCTATTACCCAAGAGTAATAGGCGAACGTTGTCACGCGGCCTTGGGGACGGCCGATCAATAGAGGCAGATTGTAGCCTTGCACGGCGGGTAGCCGCGTCTCATCGTAGCATAGGGCGGATGTGTTTCCCGTCACAAAGGTCACGGGTGGAATGGCATTTGCTCGGGAACAGCTTCTCCGTCGGCGCGGGGATCCGTGGCGCCGAAATTCACTCCACTTTGCTGGTTGTGCTGCACCGCATTGCCGCGGCCCATGTTCTGCGAATAGCGCGGCAGAACTTGAATGTCATGCCCGTGTTGCCGCAGACCCTCAACCACCTGCGGAGAGATTCCATTTTCCATCAACAAACTGCAACCGGAAAACGAAGGCATGGTAAAGCGAGCCGCCTCCAGCGCCGCCTGAATGTTCATGTGGAAGTCCGCAATGTTCGAAATGAATTGCGCGTGTGCCTGCGCCTGATTGAACCCGCCCATGATGCCGAAGGCAATGCGTTCATCGCCCTTTTGCATGAAACCAGGAATGATCGTGTGCAGCGGGCGTGTCCGCGGACGCAGCGTGTTGGGCTGGTTCGGCTTCAGGGTGAATCCAGCGCCGCGGTTTTGCAGCACGAATCCCGTTCCATCAGCGACTAGCCCGCTGCCGAATGCTCCGGCATTGCTTTGGATCAGCGAAACCTCGTTCCCATCTCGATCAACCACCGCCAGGTATGTCGTGTCGCTCGACAGATGCGAGAGTTGGCCCGTCAAGTCAGAGGGCAACACGCTGCATTGCGCACG
>JAJYBW010000245.1 GCA_021778815.1 Acidobacteriota bacterium
GCACGCCAAACTCTATACTCGATCGCTGCAGGATCTGAATAAGCTGACAGGCTCGAAGAGCACGATCTTTTTTGTATGTCCGACATGCGGCTACACGGTAAGTGAGATGGATTTCGCCAATTGTCCTTCATGCTTCACCCCAAGGGAAGATTTCGAAAAAGTGTCTTGAGCGGCAATCCGGTCCGCTGATCCTGATTGGTCCGGTATTCCAGGAGGTTCATCATGCAGCAATTTCCGCCTACGCCGGCCTGGGAAGCATTGCATCCGCTCATCATTCACTTCCCGATCGTACTTTTGCTTGTGAGCCCATTGTTCATCGTCATCAGCGCGATGTTGCCTCCGCCGAGAGGCAGGCCCTATATGACGACTGCAATCCTTCTGCTGCTTCTGGGCACGGCTAGTTTGTTCATTGCCACCTCCACCGGAAAGGCAGCGGCGAGTCTTGTAGAACGGGGAGGGGCAATGGACGCCGTTCTCGAAACTCACCAAAATTTCGCATCGGAAACGATCTTTGTGTTCTCGGAGCTGTCGATCATTCTGCTGGGAATTTTTCTTCTTCCACGGATCCTGCGACGGCGTGACACCAGACTCTTTTCGACCGTCCTGCCCCTAACGTTCCTGGCTTTCTACTTCGGGGGAATTGTATTTCTCGTCAATACAGCCCATACGGGTAGCCGGCTGGTGCATGAATTTGGTGTGCATGCCCTGATTTCGGCAACAACTGGCCAGTCGGCTGCTTCGCCCACGGAAGCAAACAACCGAATCAGCGATGACAACCATTAGGTGCTTCGAACATTCGCAAATCCTGGCCGTTGAGGCGTACCCTCAGGATGACGTCGATTTCATAATGGAAATGATGCGCAAGAGTCCGTCGTTTGAATTGTTTAAAGCGGATGCGTTCAGAATGCAGCAGATCGCTTTCTGTGTCCTGACACTGTTCGTGCTTGGGCTCTTGCTTTTGCTGCACACGGCCTTCGCTTTCCGGCTAGGCGAGCCTAGCACTCCTGTCATCCTGGTCCTTGGCGTCGGTTTCACGCTGAAATTTCTGGAAATCGTTTGGCTGCAAGGACAAGCGAAAGAAATCACGGAAAAGACGGCGCGGCGAGAGACGGCTCTTTCGATTGTGGGCATCTTCATCCTCGCCGGTCTTCTCGCCTTTCTGACTGACCGCGATGACAATCCCTACTTCGTCCTGCTCGCGATTCCTATTCTTGAGTGTGCTTACCAATTTGGACTGGCGACCACTGTTTTTACCATTGTTTCGTCGATCGCAATGATGTTTTGGTGGACTGACCATTTTTTTGCGCTGCATCCTCCCCCCCGGTCGACCGAATATCTGGAAACCGGCATGATCGCGATCATCTACGCCGTCATCGGAACATTGGCATGGTTCCTCGTCCACCAACTGAAGCAACAGCAGTCCAAACTGTACGAGAGCATGGCTGCCCTGCATGCAACGCGCGAACAACTGGTCAATGAAGAGAAGTTGGCGGCAGTAGGCCGCCTTGCCAGCGGGATCGCGCACGAGATCCGCAACCCGGTAGCCATGATTTCCAGTTCCCTTGCAACCGCGGCCAACTCCGCTCTTGGCGAAGCGGACCGCGAAGAAATGGTTCAGATCGCGGCAAGAGAAGCGAGCCGGTTAGAGCATCTGACGACGGAATTTTTGACCTATGCGCGACCGGTCGCGCCTCAGCTATCGTCCATTCTTGTAGACGATCTGCTCTCCTACACTGTAGACGCGGTGAAAGCCCACGCCGCGAGCCGGTCAATCGAAATACGCTATTCTTGCTCAGAAGATCTGGCGATCGAAGTGGATTCTGCGCAGGTGCAAGGAGCGTTGTTGAATCTGGTTTTGAATGCCATCGATGCCGCGTATTCGCCCGGGGCAATCGCGCTGGACGCGGCACGGAAGGATACTTGGATTCAGATCAACGTTCAGAATACGGGCGAGGCCATTTCAGCTGCGGATCTCCCCCGGATTTTCGAACCGTTTTATAGCGCCAAACCCGGTGGTACCGGCCTCGGGCTTGCGATCGCCCGCCGAGTGGCCGAGGTCCACGGAGGCGATCTTTGGGTCAGCGGCAATCAAAAGGGCTGTGTTGCCTTTTCCATGACGCTTTCAGCAGTCCCCACAGACGATCGAATCGAAACATCCCACAAGGAGCTGTAGATGGGAAAAGTACTCATTGTCGACGATGAGCCCAATATGCGGCGCATTCTCGCCGCGAATCTTCGTCTTGATTCCCACATCGTCGTCGAGGCAGCGGGAGCCTTGGACGCGACAGCCATTCTCGCCAGGGAAGACTTTGACGTTGTCCTTACAGACCAGAAAATGCCTGACGGCAATGGCCTGGACGTGCTGCAGGCGGCAAAGCAGGGCGACCCGGCAACCTCCGTGATCTTTCTGACCGCGGTCGGTACCCTGGAACTCGCGGTCGAAAGCATGAAAGAGGGTGCCTTCGACTTCCTGACAAAACCGTTTGTTCCAGACGCGGTGCGGGCTGCTGTCAAACGGGCCTGCGAACACAGCGCGCTGCTTAAAGAAAACGCCGTTCTTAGAACGGCGGTGCTCCAGATGGAAGGTTCGGACGAGATTTTTGGAGAGAGTGAGGGGATCCGGGCTGTTCGCGAAACGATTGCTCTGGTCGCTCCGAAAGACACGACAGTCCTTATCACAGGGGAAACAGGTACGGGCAAGGAGCTGGTCGCACGCGCAGTTCACCGAAACAGTCGCAGGGCACAGAGAGCCTTCATCGCCATCAACTGCGCTTCCGTATCGGAGACGTTGATCGAGAGCGAGTTGTTCGGGCATGAACGCGGCGCCTTTACGGGTGCGGACAAGACCAGGATCGGACTGTTCGAGTCCGCCGATGGGGGGACATTATTTTTGGATGAGGCCGGAGAACTGTCCGCCGCAGCCCAGGCAAAATTGCTAAGGGTGCTTGCGGATGGGGAAATTCAGCGCGTGGGTTCGACCAAGACCCGTCATGTTAACGTACGCGTGGTTGCTGCGACACATCGTAATCTTATGGACCGTGTGCGGACTGGATCCTTCCGCGAAGATTTGTATTATCGTCTGGCCGTGTTACCCATTCATTTGCCGCCTTTGCGCGATCGGCTCGAAGACGTCCCTGGCCTGTGCGATATTCTCTCCGCAAGAATTGCCCGAGAAATGAAGGTGCCCCAACGACGATTGAGCGAACCAGCGATCGCCAAGCTGACCCAGTATCACTTTCCAGGCAATATCCGAGAGCTGCGAAACCTTCTGGAACGCGCTCATATCCTGGGCCAACATCCCCAGTTGCAATCCGAGGATTTTCCCTTGAATATCGCGTCGTCAGACGGCCCAAAAACTGAGACGAGGCTGGACGCTGTGCAGTTGGCGGCCCGATTGCCTGAGGATCTGGATTTGCGAGAGACCCTGGCGAGAATTGAATTGGCATTGATCGAGCGCGCTCTGGCAGCAACCGATGGAGTGCAGGCGGAGGCCGCACGACGGCTCAATTTGTCGAGGAGCGACCTGGGTTACAAAGTGGGTAAATATGCCCTGCACGACAAGAGAGTTAAAGATGAATCAACGGAATCCCCGGTCAGGTAGCCGTTGGATTACCTTGTTCGATTTGGTTGTCAGTGAGGATTGAGGATACCGATGAGGTTTCTGGCTCTAGCATTGGACTATGACGGCACGATCGCCAGGGACAATGTTCTGGGCGATGAGGTGCGGCAGGCAATTGCTACGCTTCGCGCGCAGAACATCATCGTATTGATCGTCACGGGACGAATACTGTCGGAACTGGAACGGGTAGCAGGCAACCTGCATTTTGTGGATGCCGTGGTCGCCGAGAATGGCGCCGTGATCTACGTTCCGGACAGCCAATATACGCAACTTCTCGGTGAGCCGCCTCCCGCCACCCTTCTGGAAGCGCTTATAGCTGAAGGAGTCGAGTTCAAGGCGGGGCAATCGGTTGTAGAAGCAGACGCAAAAGATGCACCTCGATTGCTGAACATTTTGCGGGCTCGCGAGTTGCCGCACTCTCTGATCTTCAACAGAGGACGAGTCATGATTCTCGGCCAGGCCATCAGTAAGGCGACTGGTTTGCGAGAAATTCTCAAGATTCTCCGCTTGTCGCCCCACAACGTGGTGGCCATTGGCGATGCGGAAAACGACCATGAATTGCTGCGATCCTGCGAGTTCGGAGTCGCGGTCGGCTGGGGCAGCCCGACCCTGATGACAGCAGCCGACTATGTGCTGCCTGGAAATGGTCCTGAATCCGTCGCCCAATATCTTCTCACCCTGGTCAATCAACTCCGGATTCCACCTTCGCCCAAGAGCCGTCGCAGCGTGCTGCTGGGATACACGGACTCAGGAGATCCGTTTTCCCTGGCGGTTCGAGGCCGCACCGTATTGGTGGCCGGCGACACAAAATCCGGGAAGTCCTGGGCTGTCGGCCTTCTTTGCGAACAATTGATTCTCTTCGGCTATTCCTTGCTGATTGTCGATCCGGAGGGCGACTATACGTCGCTGGAAGCTCTTCCAGGTGTGCTGGTGTTTGGCGGCGAGGATCCGCTGCCGCGCCCTCGCGATCTGCTGCGCGCGTTGCGCCATGGCGATGTCAGCGTCGTGATCGACCTGTCGCACACGCCACAGGATGTCCGACTGGACTATGTGAGAAATCTTCTACCGGCCGTGGCGACCCTTCGCCACTATACCGGACTGCCGCATCGCATCGTCGTTGATGAGGCGCACTATTTCCTGCATGATGACAGTTCAAAGGAAATGCTGGATCTAGATGTGCTTTCCTACATTCTAGTCAGCTATCGCGCTTCCAGTCTCCATCCAAATATCCTGGCGAGTTTGAAAGTAGTAATCGTCACGAGAGAGTCCGATCCGAAAGAGATCGCTGTACTGCGGCATCTCTGTAGGACATGTGCGGGCAGCCGTAGTGAGAGCGACTGGCTTCAGTCGCTCGGCAACCTGCCGATTGGCGAAGCCGCCGCACTTCCCATCACAACGGAATCGAAAGGCGAAGTCACCCGGATCCGTCTGACTCCACGACTAACACCCCATATTCGTCACGCCGCCAAATATATCGATCTGCCGGTCTCCGAAGGAAGTCAATTCGTTTTTTGGAAGAACGGGGCAATCTCTGGCAAACGGGCGCGGAGCCTCCGTGAACTGATTTTGGTGCTAGAGTCATTGCCTGTCTCCGCCTTCGGCGATCATCTGAAAAGGAAAGACTTCTCTCGATGGATCGCGGACGTTTTTGGAGACTATTCGCTCGCAGCGGCTGTGGAAAAGATTGAAACTGAATATGGGACTGAAAAGTCAACCGACTCGACGAGGGAAATCTCTCGGGCAATCCGAACCCGCTACGACTTTGTCGACCCGTTGTCTGACCTCCATGAGCCTCCCTCTCCAAATAAGACAGATCCGCTCTGACATATCGAAATAGAACTGGATGTATCCGGTTTCTGTCGAGACTCAGCGTAGAGGCCATT
>JAJYBW010000246.1 GCA_021778815.1 Acidobacteriota bacterium
CGGAAGCGGGTGTGCGCTGCGGCCCGCGCGCGAGTTCGGCATAAATCAGGAAGACAAACAGGATCGACAAGACCGCATACAGTCCCATGAAGCCGAGCAAGGTGAAGAGCGTGTTGCCTGTCGAAACAAATTGGGAATATCCCTGGGTGGTACGCATCAGGCCGTACACCAGCCACGGTTGTCTGCCGACTTCCGCTGTCATCCAGCCGGCGATATTGGCGACGTAGGGCAGAGGAAAGCTCAACATCAGCGGCCACAGCAGCCACTTTGCATGGAACAACTTCCCGCTCCACAACCATACGATGGCCAGCACCATCAGGGCGACGAAATAGGTGCCCAGGCCCGCCATGATGTGATAGGCGAAGAACAGCAGGGGAATATTTGTGGGCCATTGATCCTTGGGAAACGTATTCAGTCCGCTCACTTCCGCCGATGTGGTGCCATAAATCAGGAAGCTGAGCACCTTGTTAACGACGAGCGGATTGTCGATCCGCTGATTCTCCACATTCGGCTGTCCCATCAGGACCATGGGAGCTCCTTTTGCGGTGTTGAAAAGTCCCTCCATGGCAGCGGTGGTGGCAGGTTGATGATGTGCCAGATATTTTCCGTGCAGGTCGCCGCTGGGAAAAATCTGAAAGATGCAGGCAATTGCGCCGACGACGACGCCCACGCGCAGAAAGGCGCGCGCATAGTCTGAGAATTTATCTTCCAGCAGATAGAACGCGCCGACGGAACACATGACGAAGGCAGCCGTAACCACGGCGCCGCTCATATTGTGAGCGTATTGCAATAGCGCCCAGGGATTCAGCAGCAGCTTCCAGAAGCTGGTCACTTCATAGGAACCGTTGGCCAGCACTCGATAGGCGACCGGATGCTGCATCCAGGCATCGGTGACGATGATGAAGAAGCCGGAGATCCAGGAGCCGACAAACACCAGAAATGCCGCCCACCAATGTTGCCAGCGGGAGAGACGTTTCTCTCCGTAGAGGAAGAGGCCAAGAAACGCCGACTCCAGGAAGAAGGAAAAGACGCCTTCCATGGCAAGCGGCTGGCCGATGACGCCGCCGGTCATGCGAGAGAACTGTGCCCAATTGGTTCCGAACTGAAATTCCATCGGAATTCCCGTGACCACGCCCATGATGAAATTGATCCCGAAAATGCGCGCCCAGAAGCGAGCCGCATCGTCATAAACAGGATCGTTTTTGCGAATGGCAATCGTCTTCAAGATGACGATCAGCAACGCCAATCCCATGGTCAACTGGGGAAACAGATAATGATATGTGACCGTAAATGCGAAGTGGATGCGGTGGAGCAATAGAGCGTCAGACATGCGGCGGCCTCTTACACCAACGATAGGGAGGAAGCGCGGAAAACCGCAGTGACGACGGTCACAGATGTTACATCAACTATAGGATTTTACGGGCTAAACGAGCAGCTCCAAGGCCGCCTTGCGCAGGATGGTTAGTGAGGTTCCCTTGATGGAAATAATCTCTTTGCGCTTGAGTTCACTGAGCACGCGCGTGATGGATTCACGGGTGGTTCCCAGCATGGTCGCCAGTTCCTCGTGGGTCAACGACATGGTAAAACGAGGTTTCGCATCGCGCGAGCCCGATGTCATTTCCAGCAGGAGCCGGGCAACGCGCCCGGCGATCGACATGGAAAGCGCCAGCCGGGTAGCATCGCCCAAAGCATCGCGATATTCCTTATTGATCATCTTGGTCGCGTGCATACTGCCTTCCAGATGATGTTCGATGAAGTGCAGAAAATCCTGGCGCTGAAATGACTTGACCTGCACCGGCTCAATTGCCTGCGCTGTGATTTCATACGCGGTGCCGGAGATGGCAGCGCTCAAGCCAAGCACGTCCCCCGGTCTGGCGATACGCACCAGCAGCGTCTTGCCATCTTTTGAAGATGTGGTCAGCTTCACATGGCCGCCGCACAGGATGTATACGCTGCGTGCCGTTTGCGACTCGAAGAACAGAGTGCTGCCGGCAGGAACCGTCATCTGCATACCCAGTGTTTCAAATTCCACCAGCGCTTGCGGAGACAGATTGCAAAACCAGTCAGCATGCCGTTCCTTGCACATGAAGCAGCCTTCGTTTTCCATCCTGCTAACACAGTTGTCAGTCATGGTCGCACCCTGGCAATTCAACACACTCTAGTATTGTTTTCCGGACGGCAATCGTTTGTGACGTGCATCACAGCTGTCACATTCGGCTTCCTCTAGAGTCAACCTTTGAGGGTGCGGATGTCGGGACAATCTGAGGCCGAATGGATGCAGCCGCCGTTAGCAGACGAGGTTTCTGTCACACCGCTTGACGGCGCGGTTTCAGGTTCTGATCGAGTGCATCGCAATCCTCGAAAGAAACTGATTCGACGCAGGTTAAAGGACCGTTCGCAGTGGTTTCGTCACAGCGTTCAGGCCGCCTTTGTCATGCTGAATGCAGGCCTGGGAATTCAGTTCTGCCTATGGACACGCTACTACGAAACCGCCGGAAAAACGCTGTATGTGAACCGGCCTGCGGGGGTAGAAGGATGGCTGCCCATTGCCGGAATGATGAACACAAAGTACCTGGTGGAAACCCGCAGCATCCCCCAGATTCACCCGGCCGCGATGTTTCTGTTCCTCGCATTTCTCGCGTCCAGCCTGCTGTTGAAGAAGGCTTTCTGTTCCTGGCTGTGCCCGATCGGCACGCTGTCTGAACTCCTTTGGAAGACCGGTGAGAAGTTTTTCGGCAGGAACTTTCAACTTCCAAAATGGATCGATGTTCCGCTGCGCGGATTGAAGTATCTGCTTCTCAGCTTTTTCGCGTTTGTCATTGGGAGCATGTCGGCAGCGGCGTTAGCTGATTTTTTACATTCGCCGTACGGCATGGTCGCGGATGTGAAAATGCTGAATTTTTTTCGCGATATCGGCCAGACCGGGATCATCGTTTTCGTGGTCTTGCTCTCACTTTCTCTCTTCATTAGAAATTTCTGGTGCCGCTATCTGTGTCCATACGGCGCGCTGATGGGATTGGCATCTCTGCTGAGCCCGGTGAAGATTCGTCGCGACGCGGCTGCATGTATTGATTGCGGCAAGTGCGCGCGCGCTTGCCCAGCCAACTTGCGGGTCGATCAGCTGGTACAGATCCGCTCCGTTGAATGCGCGGCGTGCATGGAATGTATTGCGGTGTGTCCGGCGGAGCATGCATTGCAGTTCTCGCTGCCGTCCCGTCGCGGGACGGAAGTCAAAGATCGCTGGCGCAATGTTGTGCTGACTCCCATGGCCGTAACAATTGTGTTGGCGTGTGTGTTTTTTGGATTTGTCGGATTCGCCAAGGCGACCGGCCACTGGAATACCAGCCTGCCGCGCTCGCTGTACCTGGAACTGGTCCCAAACGCCAATCACCTTTCGCATCCGGGAATGTAGCCGAGGACCAGAGAACAGGTATTAGGGACGCAGGCGACCTCCCTTTGCTTGATGAATCAAACTGATCCCTGCTCCTGTCTGCTGCTCCCTCGCCCCTGCGCTCTAAATGCCTTCGCCCATGCTGACGTAATCTGACCGCGGATATTGCTGAGTTCGGTAGCGAGCTCGCTCTTCTTCTTCCACCGCCAGCGCGCTTTCAGGATCCGTCAACAATGATTGCTGCAGTTGGCCATCCAGTCGCTCGACGCGCGATTTCAGACGCTTCACCTCGTCACAAAGCCCAACGATGACATCCGATAATGGATCGTTGATTTCTCGAGGATCGGTGATCAGCACGCGTTTGCCGCCCTGGTACACGATGTGCGCTGGAACACCCACGACCGTCGAGTCCGGAGGCACGTCGCGCAGCACCACGGAGCCGGCGCCAACGCGGGAATGTTCTCCAATTGTGATATCCCCGAGGATGTTGGCATTGTTGCCCACAAACACTCCATCGCGCAGCGTGGGATGGCGTTTTCCCGTGCCTTTTCCGGTGCCGCCAAGCGTCACACCCTGGTAGAGGGTCACGTCGTCCCCAATGATTGCGGTCTGGCCAATGACTACACCGATGCCGTGATCGATAAACAATCGCCGACCGATCTGCGCCTCTGGGTGGATTTCAATTCCCGTCCAGAAGCGCGTGATTTGCGACATCACACGCGGCAGCAGCCGCAAGTCATGCGACCACAGCCAGTGATGGATGCGATGGCACCAGACGGCGTGCAGGCCGGGATAGCATAGCAACACCATGGCTTTGGAGGTGGCCGCAGGGTCGCGCTCAAACACGCATCGTATGTCTTCGCGAATCAGTCGAACAAGATTCATGGAAGCAGTCTCATCTATACTCGCCGCGGCTGGAGACTTCGGGTCGCCGCATAACGAACTACTTTGCTTTTTTGCCAGACCGCTTCATAGCGTCACAGGGGACGTTTTCGTCTCCATGGCTTCTTTGCGGAACTCATCGAACAAGACAGTCGAAAGATACCGCTCACCGGCGCTGGGGATGATGACAACGATCAACTTACCGGCGTTCTTCGGATTCTTCGCGACTTGCAGCGCGGCATGCACAGCCGCTCCGGAAGAGATGCCAACCAGCAGGCCTTCTTCCTTGGGCAACCGCCGCGCCATGGCGATGGCATCGTCATTGGTTACGGGAATGATCTCGTCAATGAGATCCGTCCTGAGTATTTTGGGGACGAACCCGGCACCAAGCCCCTGAATCTTGTGCGGCCCCGGTTTACCGCCGGAGAGCACAGCGCTGTCAGCGGGCTCGACCGCGACCGACCAAAATTCCGGCTTTCTGGCCTTGATGTATTCGCTGATCCCGGTCAGGGTACCACCCGTGCCAATGCCCGATATCAGGATGTCTGCCTTGCCATCCGTATCGTTCCAGATTTCCGGCCCGGTGGTTTCGAAGTGGATTTTTGGGTTGGCCGGATTGTTGAACTGCTGCAACATATAGCTATTCGGGGTCTCGCGCAGCAATTCTTCCGCCTTGGCAATCGCGCCCTTGACGCCGTTGGGGCCGGGAGTCAGGACAATTTTGGCTCCAAAGGCCAGCAATAGGATTCTGCGTTCCAGGCTCATCGTTTCCGGCATGGTCAGGATGATGTCATATCCTTTGACCGCGGCAACAAATGCCAGCGCAATCCCGGTGTTGCCACTGGTAGGCTCAATCAACACGGTTTTGCCCGGGGTGATCTTTCCTTCGCGCTCGGCGGTCTCAATCATGGCCAGGCCAATGCGGTCCTTTACGCTGCTCAGCGGATTCTGGCTTTCCAGCTTCACCACCACTCTCGCCTTGCAACCTTCCGTCACACGGTGCAACTCCACCAGAGGAGTACGTCCAATCAGATCCGTTACGCTTGCGGCAATATTCATGGTCGGCCCTTTCGACAGTCCTATATACGAAAAGCATACCGTTTTTTGTGTTGGACCGTGATGCACGTCACCGAGGAATGTGCGCCGGAGTGAGACCGTATTCCTGAGTGCCTGCTCTGGGAGGTTTGGTGTGAGCTATCTCGACTCGGAACATATCGAGTCTCTT
>JAJYBW010000247.1 GCA_021778815.1 Acidobacteriota bacterium
TGACAAAAAGATTACAAAGCAACCGGCCGCAGATTTGTTGCATGGACGTCGCTTTTAGCTGAAAGTGCGACACGAGCGGCATGCGCGTCTTACACTTGTCTCGGTATGCGCCTCTTCGTTGGGATTCCACTGGCCGCTTCAGTGATTGAACAGCTCGAGAAGATTTCCATGCGTCATCGAGTCGAAGGCGATGGATTGCGCTGGTCGACGCCCGAGTCGTGGCACATCACCCTGCAATTTCTGGGGAATACCAGCGAGACACAATATGAATGCGTCATTGCTCGACTGCGCGAATTGCATGTGCCGCCGGTTCCCGTCGAGTTGGATGAGCTGGGATACTTCGATCGCGCTGGAATTCTCTTCGCCGGCGTCACCCTTACGCCGGAATTGTTGACGCTGCAGCAACGGGTGACGGCGGCCACCCTTCCCTGCGGCTTCACTCCAGAGGATCGCCCGTACCGTCCCCACATTACGCTGGCGCGGAGCAAGGGCAGAAGAAATGCAGTGGGGCTGGAGGCATTGAAAGGGAAAATTCGTCAACAGCCGAAGTTCAGCCGCTTTGTCGCGGAGGAATTTCTTCTCTACGAAAGCTTTACTCTGCCCACCGGTTCCCAATACGAAACCAGGGAGAGGTTTCGTTTGGGGATTTAGACTCAGAACTGCACCAAAAACGCTGCAATCAAAGTAGTTGCCTTAGCAACCAGTTTGTCAAAATGGTTGCTAAGGCAACTATCTGTATTCGCACCATTTCGGAGGCATTTCCCCTCACACTCCGACGATTTGTCCGCTGTCGTTCACGTCAATTTCTACCGCGCGGGGAATCTTCGGCAGTCCCGGCATCAACATCATGTTGCCGGCAATCATCACCACAAATCCGGCCCCGGCAGAGAGCGAAACGTCCGCAATCCGCAGCTTCCAGCCCCTCGGCGCTCCCAATAGCTTGGGATCGTCCGACAGGGAATACTGCGTCTTTGCGACGCAGATCGGCAATCCATCAAAGCCCCAATCCACCAACTGCCGCAGCTTTTCCGTGGCGATTTCACTCATCTCGACGCCGTCAGCGCCGTATACCTGCGTAGCAACCTTCGCGGCCTTCTCCTCATAGGAGTCGCTCAGCGCATACGCTGGCGTGATTTTTGCACCAGCATTTGTATCGATGGTTGCAACAACTTTGCGGGCAAGATCCATCGAACCCTCGCCGCCTCGAGTGAAGGGTTCGGTCATCGCGCATGCGACACCTTGCTGCGCGCAATAGGCGAGCAGTTGCGCCAGGTCAGCGTCACTGTCGTGGGGAAATCGATTCACGGCGATCACGAGTGGAGCGCCGAACTGTCGCAGGCTGCGGATGTGTTGCGCCAGATTCGCGAAGCCTTTCTGCATGTCGCCCTCACCCTGGTTGCGCATGCTTTGCACGGTGGTGACCAGCACCGCGACCGATGGACTTGCGCCTGACGCGCGCGTCACAATGTCCATATATTTTTCTGCGCCCAAGTCAGCCGCGAAGCCGGCTTCGTTGACGACGTAGTCTGCGAGTCGCAGCCCCATATCCTGCGAAATAACGCTGCTGGTTCCGTGCGCAATATTGCCGAATGGCCCTGTATGTACCAAAGCAGGTGTGCCCTCGGTGGTCTGGACCAGGTTCGGCAGAAGTGCTTCGTCGAGCAGTGCCATCATCGCGCCGGTGGCTTTCAGGTCCGCGGCTCGCACTGGCTTTCCTGAACGCGAAGCTCCAATGACGATCGAGGCGAGACGCCGTCGAAGGTCGCTGCGGTCTTTGGCGAGTGCCACGATGGCCATGATTTCCGATGCAGCGGTGATCACAAATCCGGTGCGGCGATTCGCGCCATCTTTACTTCCATCGATATTAATCTCGATGCGGCGCAGCGCACGATCGTTCATATCCATAGCGCGTGGCCAGGTTATTCGATCGGGATCAAGGTCAAGCGCATTACCATGAAACAGGTGAGCATCGATCAACGCGGCCAGCAAATTGTGAGCAGAGGTCATGGCGTGAAAATCACCGTGGAAGTGGAGGTTGATCTTCTGGCTTGGTTCCACCTGCGAAAGACCGCCTCCAGCGGCCCCGCCTTTCATGCCAAAAACTGGGCCTAGAGACGGCTCGCGAGAAGTGATGATGGCCTTCTTGCCGATGCGCTCCAGTCCTTGAGCCAGGCCAATCGAAGTGACCGTTTTACCTTCACCAGACACGGTAGGGGTGGTGGCGGTCACCAGAATCAGCTTGCCACGACGCGGAAATGCCGGGTCGGTCAATAAATCCAACTTCAGTTTTGCGCCGTAGGTCCCCAGCGTCTCATACAGGTTCTCCGGCAGATTCAGCTTGCGTGCAATGGTACGGATCGGCAACAACGCTGGCGTCATTCGCGGCTGTCCATTCTAGTTGGCTGCAGGTGTGATGTTGGTGACCGGCAAATCCCAATGCGCAAGGAGAATTTCAAATCGACGCTGTTCTTCGCGCTTATAAGTCTCCTGATCGGGGTAGAGTTGACGAATGAATCCTTCTTCGTCAGGGTTCGCTGTGGTGGCAACCGTAGAATTTTTGTAGGTAATTGTCACCCGGTAGTCCCAGCGCGCGTCTTCCGTCATGTGGTTCGCGGGCGTCTCGATCTTCAGCGCGGTGATGCGGCCGGTCTGCTGAATTTTTCGCAGCAGAGGGAAGTGATTCTTCAAAAAGAGATTCAGAAATTCCTGTTGATGGCCCCATTGGGTTTTGTAGTAATACTCCACGGTGTAGGGCGCATTCGCATCCCCCTGTGGGGGCGCTCCCTGTGCCAGAATCGGAATCGCGCATGCAGTCAGCAGCAAAACAAGCAGAAGCTTCTTCATCGCACCCCCTCCGCAAGAATCAAGCCAGACCCATTGTAGCGGTCGGAGGCGCAGCGATCGGTGACGTTCGCTACAGGGAAGACGTTCCGTACTTTCTATTTCGCTACCGTGGCCGGCGAGTTCAACCCTGCCGTATCGAGCGCGAGGCGCAGGGCGCCCATGAGTTGTGCGTCCGGTCCCAGCTCGCTGGGGATCAGTTCGGGTCGCCCTCGGACGGCCCATTGTTGCAGCATACCGCGCGTCGCAGCGCAAAGCGCGGGATGCAAGCCGACGCCGCCCCCGAGGACAAACAGCGGGCAGTTCAGCACCAGCGACATGTTATAGATGGCGTGGGATAACATGCGCGCGGACTGCTGCAGGATGGTCTGAGCCAGCGGGTCGCCGGCCAGCGCGGCGTCAAATATTTCGGACGCGACCATCTCTTGGGGGAGCGTGGTCTTGTCCGCGGTCCAAAGCTTTTTCCATTCTGCGCGAATCCCCTCGCCGCCAATCATGCTCTCCAGGGCACCCGGTTCATCACGCTTCCTAGGCGCGTTCGGCGTGCCCGGCACCGGCATATAGCCGATTTCACCGGCGGCCCAACCCGCGCCGTGGAATAAGGAGTGGTTCAGCACGATACCGGCGCCGATGCCGGTTCCAATCGCGACAAAAACAAAGTCGCGCGCCCCTTTGGTGGCACCTGCCCAGCTTTCGCCGACCGCTGCCAGGTTCACATCGTTGTCCACCGCCGCCGGAATGTTGAGCGCCGCTTCAAGCTTTGCGGCCAGTGGAACGTCATGCCATCCGAACAGATAGGAGGTTGCGATCACTCGACCTTCCTCGACGTCGGTGACTCCAGGTACGCCAACGGCGATGGCTTTCAGGGCGTGGCGCGGCACGGAGGTCTGCTGCAGTACGCGCTTGACGCCCTCGCAAATGAGATCAACAACGGTATCCGCGCCGCGGACACCGGTGGTGGACGACGACCATTTTGCGACGATGGCGCCGGACAGATCGGCAAGCGCTAGGCGCAGATTGGTTCCACCAATGTCAACTCCGGCGACGTAGCCTGCGTCGGCCGATGGCGTGTTGTTGGGGCCGGTGGTTACGGTATTGCCGCCGCGTTGCGTGTTTTCCAGTGCGTCACGGTTCCGGGAATTTGCCATTGTCGTACTGTCTCTCCTGGGGCTTTCACTCACCGGGCAACCGCGTTGGCCTCGGTGCTAATGCTTTCCAACTCGCGTCCTTTTGTTTCCGGGATGACGAAGCGGACGAATAGAAGCGTGAGGATACAAAACCCTGCATAAATGATGAAGGTGGATGAATTTCCTGCCGCTTTGATCAGAGACAGGAAGGTAAGGGAAACTACAAAATTGGCCGCGCCGGAGGCCAGGGACGCCAGGGCAACCCCGCGCCCACGAACCTGCAGCGGGAAAACTTCTGAAACCAGGATCCACGCGATGGGCCCCATGCTGAAGGCGAAGCAGGTGATGTAGACCATCAGGCAAACGGTGGCGACGACACCGGGAGCAGCGCCGAAGGTGGCCTGATTGTGGAAGGAATACGCGAGCATCAACAGGGAAGCTGTCATGCCGCCGACACCGGCATAGAGCAGCGGTTTCCGTCCCAGACGGTCGACAAGCACGAGGGCAATGATGGTGGCGAGCACGTTGGTAATCGCTACAAGCAGAGTCGCGAAGATTGCGTTTTTATTGGATGCGATGCCGGCGAGCGAAAAAATCTGCGGCCCATAATACAGAATGGCGTTGATGCCAGTGACTTGTTGCAGGATGAGGAAACCAGCGGCAATGAATAGTGACATGCGCACTGCCGGACTCCACAGCGCGCTCCATCGCCGTTCCATTTTGATTTCGAGAGCCGCGTGAATATCGGCGATCAGCAGGCGAGCCCCTTCCGCATCGGTATAGGTGCCGAGCACGGCCTCGGCTTGAGCGAGGCGATTCTGCGCAAACAGCCATCGAGGGCTTTCGGGCAGCGTAAGGAGCAGGACGATAAATAGCGCCGCCGGCAGTGCTCCAATGCCAAACATCAGCCGCCAGGCGTGTTGGTTGGCCAGCCAGTAGCCGACGAGGTCGGCCAGCGCGATGCCGATGGTGAGGGCAAACTGGTAGAGGCCGATGAGCGTGCCGCGGGAACGAGGAGGCGCAAGTTCCGAAACGTATACCGGGGCGGTAACAGATGTGAAGCCGACAGCCACCCCCAGCAGGAAACGCGCGACGATGAGCATGATGACGTCGGGCGAGGCAAAGGCCAGCAGGGAGCCGCAAAGAAAAATGGCGCCGCCCCAAAGGAGCGTGGCGCGACGGCCAATGCGATCTGTGATGGCGCCACCGGCGAGCGCGCCGGACATGGCGCCAATCAAGACCACGCTGACCACCACTTCTTCCATTCGCGTCGAGAGCATGAAAGTTTGGCGCACGAAGATCAGCGCGGCGGCGATGACTCCCATGTCGTAGCCATAGAGGATGCCACCGAGTCCCGCGATGAGGGAGACTCGCCAGATAAATCCGCGGCGAACGTGGGTCTCTGGTGCGAGCACTGGGGCGGACAAGATTTCCTCTCGCTTCAAAAAGACAGTCATACTACTGCGTCATTACGCCGTATTGAAACCGCGGAGGCA
>JAJYBW010000248.1 GCA_021778815.1 Acidobacteriota bacterium
GCGGCGAGGAACATTACAACCTGATCTCTGCGCTGCATAAGTCGATTCGCAACAGCGATCCGGATGCGGCGCTCTACTGGCTGGCGCGCATGCTGCGCAGCGGCGAAGACCCGATGTACCTGGCGCGCCGACTGGTGCGCATGGCGTCGGAAGACATTGGACTGGCCGCACCGGAGGCGTTGAACCTGACACTTTCCGCGCGCGATTCGATGGATTTTTTAGGCAGTCCAGAGGGAGATCTGGCGCTGGCGCAAGCCGTTGTCTACCTGGCGCTCGCACCCAAGTCGAACGCGCTGTATACGGCGTACGGAGCAGTCACGCGCGATGTGGAACAAACGCGCGCCGAGCCGGTGCCGTTGCACCTGCGCAACGCGCCCACGCGGCTGATGGAATCGCTCGACTATGGCAAGGGCTATCGTTATGCGCACGATGAAGAAGGCGCGGTATCCGATATGGATTGCCTTCCGCCCGGATTGATCGGCCGCAAATATTATCAGCCGACCGATCGCGGCCGCGAGAAAATGCTGCAACACCGCCTGGAAGAAATCGAGCAGCTGCGAAAGAAGAATCGCAAATAGAGTTGTGGAGTGCCTCCGAACGGAGCCAGGACCAGTGGGTGGCCATGCTAACCAAGTCAGGGAGGGATAGGACGAAGCCCGCGCTACGGTAAGTGCTGAAATGCTTTAACGCTTGTGCTGCACATTCTTTAGCGCATCCATCACAATTCCCGTCGTCAGCACTTCCGGTAACAGCATGGGTGCGGATTGCGATCCACCGGAATAGAGCGCATACGTCGGGACTCCACTGCGCCCGAGCTGCGCGAGCGCTGCGGTGATGGTGTCATCGTGATTTGTCCAGTCGGCGCGCATCATGACCACGCCGCTTTTGCGGAAGGCTTCTTCCACATCCGGCCGATCGAGCACCACGCGCTCATTCACCTGACAACTGAGACACCAGGCCGCGGAGAAATCGACAAACACCGGCTTGCCTTGGGCGCGATAGAAGGCCACTCGTCGTGCACTAAACGGCTGCCATACATCTGCGCTGCTGAAAACCTCACCCCGTGCGATTGTTCTTTTCCCCAAATGTCTAGCCGCGTACACGGGAAGTGCAATCGCCGAAGCCAGTAACACGATGGCCGCCACTGTCGACAGACGTTTCGCCGGCCAACGATCCAGCACCCATCCGGCAATCGCAGTCAGCAGCATCCCGCCAAGCAAAGATGCAACTCCATTACTGCCGGCGACCTGAGCAAACACCCACACCATCCAGATGACCGCGAGAAAGATCGGGATAGAGACGGCTTGCTTCAGAGATTCCATCCACGCGCCCGGCTTGGGCAGCAGGCGTATCCACGCGGGCTGAAGCGTCAGCAACACGTAGGGCGCAGCCAGTCCCAGGGCGATCAGGGTGAACACCGCAAACGTAATCAGGGCGCTCTGCGAAAGCGCAAAACCGATCGCCGCTCCCATGAATGGCGCGGTACATGGCGTGGCAACCACGGTTGCCAGCACTCCGGTAAAAAAGCTGCCAGAGTAGCCGCCCTTCTGCGCGAGTTCTCCGCCGACGCTGGTAACGGACAAGCCAATTTCAAACTGGCCCGCCAGGCTGAGTCCAAGAAAGAAAAATAACAGCGCCATGCAGGCGACAAAGTAGGGCGATTGAAATTGAAATCCCCAGCCAAGATGATGACCGCCGGCGCGCAACAGCAACAGCAACGCCACAATCGCCCAAAAGGAAACAAGAATTCCCATCGCGTACATGACGCCGTGGGCGCGCATCCGCTGGCGCTCCTGGCCGGACGATTGCACCAGCGCCAGCCCCTTGATGAACAGCACCGGAAACACGCATGGCATCAGGTTCAGAATCAGTCCGCCAAGAAACGCTAGCCCCAGGATGCGCAGCAGGCCGCCAGTTCGGTGTGCGGGGGTGAAGCTCCCCGTAGAATATCCCGTCGTGATGGGCGAAGTGAATTGGTACGACGTGCCGTCAGGAAATTTCAGCAGTCCATGCATCTGCGCCGGCACCTGCTGCAACCCCTGCGCTTTTTCAACCGTGATCCACACGCCATCGGGTTGCGGCCGCACGGGCTGCGGGGCTGCATTGGCGATCAGATTCGCGTCATACGGATACAATTCCGCACTTGCCGCGCTCTTCCCGGTAACGCGAATGACAAACGCCGTCTTCGTCTGCTGTACCTGAACGAACACATGCACCGGCAATGCTCGCGGCAAAGCCCTCTCCGCAGCGATGAATAGCGGCTCCGTAGCTGGATCGTTCGCGCCCGGTTGCGCGGTGACCGGAACCGTCTGCTCGACCTCCGCTTTGCCGGGAATACAAACATTGCTGCACACCAGAAAATGCACCTGCCCGCGAAGAATTGCGTTGGTCCCGGCGTGAAGGCTGGCATCGGCGCGCATGGGTATCGGCAGCAAAACCTCATGCTGATACCCGAAATCCATGAGCGGTCCCAGCGGCAACCGCGCCGGCGCAGGAAATTGCAGATCGCCCGCGATGATTCCCGCAGGCAACTGCCAATCCACGCGCGGCGGCTCCCCTGCATCGCCGGCGTTGATCCAGTAAATGTGCCAGCCCGGGTCCAGTACAAAATGGAGGCCGGCGAGAAAATCATGGTTCGGCGCAATGCTGGCGGTTTCCGTCACCAGTTCCACAGTCAAATGCGAGGCTCGCACCGGCACAGCCAAGCCGCGGCCAGACAGGAAAAGCAAACACGCAAGCGCCGCCATCAGGACAAGCGGTCTACGGCGCAGGCGCGTCCCTTCCCTCTTCACCCGCGGACTGGGACGCATTTTCAACGCCCACCCTTTTCCGCAGTCCAGAGAAGATGTTCCTTGTACATGCATCGATCTGCCACCACTTTGATGCCGCTGGCTTCGGCGTGCGCGATCGCTTCCGGATGCATGACGCCTTCCTGCAGCCATAAATACTTGGCTCCGATCGCGATCGTTTCCTCCACGATCTTCGGCACAAATTCCGATGCCCGAAACACGTCGACTACGTCGACGGGAAAAGGAATTTCCGCCAGCGTCGGATAGCAATCTTCGCCCAACACGCTGGTCAACATCGGGTTGACCGGGACAATGCGATACCCGCGCCGCTGCATCTGTGCCGCAACGCCATGACTGGCGCGCTCCGGCTTGTCGGAGATACCGACGACGGCAATGACCTTGCTTTTTTCTAGAATTTCATCGATCACTTCAGGTTCGTTCAAAATTGCCTCCAGATTTCTGTTCGCAATAGGTGAGTCCCTAGTCCAAATCCTCAACCGGCCCCGCGGGATAATTGCCTTCCCGCCGCAGCCGCAAAAATCCTCGAATAAACATGTCCAGATCGCCGTTCAGCACGCGATCGACATCGCCGGTCTCCACGCGCGTGCGCAGGTCCTTCACCATGCGATACGGCTGCATGACGTAGGAGCGAATCTGGGAGCCGAAATTAATCTCCAGCTTTGCATCTTCAATTTTGCGGGTGATGGCGCGCTGCTTTTCCAACTCATATTCATACAATCGCGAGCGCAACATCTTCATCGCCTTCTCGCGATTTTTATGCTGCGATCGTTCATTCTGGCAGGAGACGACAATGCCCGTCGATAGATGCGTCATTCGCACTGCCGAGTCCGTCGTGTTGACGTGCTGACCGCCTTTGCCGCCAGAGCGATAGGTGTCGATGCGCAAATCTTCCGGCTTGATTTCGATTTCAATCGAGTCATCAATTTCTGGCGAAACAAATACGCTGGCAAAAGAAGTATGGCGGCGCTTCGCAGAGTCAAACGGAGAAATGCGCACAAGGCGATGCACGCCCGTTTCACCGGAAAGCAGTCCATAGGCGTAGTCACCACTGATCGTGAAGGTCGCGGATTTAATGCCCGCCTCATCACCTGACTGATAGTCGTTGATCTCCGTTTTGAAACCTTGCTGCTCCGCCCAGCGTAGATACATGCGCATCAGCATCTCCGCCCAGTCCTGCGATTCGGTGCCGCCCGCGCCAGGATGAACGGTGACGATCGCGTTCAGAGGATCGGTCTCTTCCGACAACATGGTGCGCGATTCCAGCGCTTCGGAAAATGTACGCAGGCCTTCAATCTCTCGCACCAGGTCGGGCTCAACCTGCTCGCCTTCACGAGCCAGTTCGAAATAGGCCGCAATATCGTCTCTGCGGCGGCGCAGTTCCGTATCGTCCGCTAACAAGGATTCCAGCCGCTTGCGCTCGCGCATCAATGGCTGCGAAACCGCAGGATTGGCCCAGACGGCGGGGTCAGCTACTTTTTGTTCGATGGAGGCGAGTTCTCTGCGCAGGCGTTCCGCGTCAAAGATACTCCTGCAGATCGCGAACTTTTTGCTCTACGGGATTGTAGGCAAACTCTAAGTCATTGAGCATGGCGGATCAGTCTTGGAAGTAGATTTTGGTTCGTGGTCGATAGTTATTTTGAACGGCCCCATCGACGGCAAGAACTATTGCGATTATGGCACATAGCCACGCCAGCCAGTCGCCGTGGCGAGTATAAAACGTATCTCGCGACACGTAATTGAAGTGCGCCGCAAGCGAAGTTTCCTGATGACGCGGCGAACTCTGCACCACCTGCCCACGCGGGTCGATCACAGCTGTCACGCCGCTGTTGGTATCCACTAATAGCCAGCGGTCGTTTTCTATGGCGCGCATTCGGCTCATGTTCAGGTGCTGCCACGGCGCGCTGGTGTCGCCGTACCATCCATCATCGGATATGTTGACGAGTACGTCGGCGCCAAGTTTTACAAACTGGCGCACCTCATCGGCAAAAATCGACTCGTAGCAGATAAAGACACCGTAGCGATGTCCGTCGGCTGCAAATATCACACGTTGCTTGCCGGGCGTCATGTGCCCCACCTGGTCGGTCAGCGATCCTGCGAACGACAGCAATTCCGGGAACGGCGTGTACTCCCCAAACGGAACCAGGTGCATTTTGTCGTAGCGCCCGACGAAGGTTCCATCGGGCGCAACAAAGGACGCCGAGTTGTACATGGGCGGGCGAGATTGCCCGGCTTCATGATCGACCGCGATATCGCCGACAATCATGGGTGCGTGCGCATCCTCCGCCAGAGCCGAAATCCAATGGCGAAACCTCGCATCTCCGTCTTCAAATGGCGCCGGCGACTCCGGCCAGACAATCACATGGATCGAAGGCCGTGGAGGTTTGAGGTCCGGTTGCATCTCTGCCTTTCCCAGCAGCGGAAGGCCAGAATAATAGGGATTGCAAGTCTTTTCGCTGAGGGCGGCAAAATGCTGCATCTGCTTGTCAAACTCGTCGCCCCCCCATAAGACTCCCCCGACATTCAGGTTAGGCTGCAACAACATCGCGGTGGCGTCGGTGGTTTCCTGCGGAACATGCAGGGAATATCCCTTCCACAGTCCTGCCACCAGCAGGATCGCAAACAGCGGCGGAAT
>JAJYBW010000249.1 GCA_021778815.1 Acidobacteriota bacterium
CTCCGTGCTGGCCGTAAACATCTCCGCAATCATCGCAGACTTCACCCATTTCTGGCCGATTTTCTTGGTGTCGAACTCGGTACACCGGATGAAGGATTCATCTTCCTTCCATAGAATAGGAGCTATGAATTGGCGTACCTGGTTTCGCGCAGGTCTTCCTGCGGTTACGATGCTGGTCTTGGTGTCATCGTTGGCTTCCGCTGCCACGGCCCCATTTGATCTGCCGGGACCGCGACTGGAAATCACCATCACCCGCGCCGGCAGGAGCCTGCCCATCTCCCAGGTTCCAAACCTGCAGGCTGGCGACGAAATGTGGCTGCATCCCGACCTGCCCGCCAATGAATCCATTCACTATCTGCTGATTTCAGTTTTCCTCCGAGGCTCGTTGAACCCTCCGCCCGACGATTGGTTCACCAAGGTCGAAGCCTGGAAACCGCAGGTGCAACGGAACGGGGTCAACATTCATGTTCCAGACGGAGCATTGGAAGCGTTGATTTTCTGGGCCCCGGAGACCGGCGGCGGTTTCACCACGGTACGAACCGCAGTGCGCTCGCGTCCCGGGGTGTTCGTACGCGCGGCCCAGGACTTGTACGCCGCCGACCTCACCCGCTCCCGCCTGGATGCCTATATCGACGCAGTCAAGAAGATTTCCAGCACCGATCCGACCCGGCTGGAGGCGCGCTCCAAGTTGCTGTCCCAGACCCTCTACCTGAAGATCAACACCGCATGTTTCGATCTGGCTCCCGACCAGCAGGAAGCCTGTCTGATCCAGAATCCTGACAACCTGGTGCTGAACGACGCGCAGAGCCAATCGATGGTCACCGCGCTGACCTCGGGCGCAGCAGGCGACATGATCAATCAGATCAGCGCCTCCACAGCTGCCGGCGGCGGCCTGTACAGTCCCTATGTCGGCGCGGTGGTGGATATGGTGCGCATTATGGGCAGCCTGCACACCGCACAATATGCCTACATCCCGGCGCTGTCGGTGAGTGATGACGGCGCAATTGAACTCAAGCTGAGCAGCCCTCCCTCCTTCAGCAATCCCAAATCCGTGATGGTGGCGAGTTTGCCGCCCGTTGCACCGGTGCATTTCCCGTTGCTGCGCGCTGTGCATCCGGAGGAACTGCTTTGCCTCGAGAAACCCAAACTGGTGCTATCGGTGGAGGGGGCTCCGCTGGTCTTTTCCACGAAATATGCGCACGGCCTTGTGCTGCACGTACAGGATTCCGCAGGCCGCTCGGTGGACCTGCCCGCCACCGCCAATGCGGAGCGCGGCGGCTTTGTGGTGGATGCCCGAGCCCTGCAGGCTTCAAGCGTCTCCGGCACCGTGACCGGTCAACTACGGGGCGACTGGGGCTTCGATCCGTGGAACGGCCCCGATTTCGCGTTCACCAATTCCCATCCGCAGGAGTGGACATTTGCAGCGGGTGAAACCAGCTCGGTCACCGCGGCAGACAAAATATCGCTGCACCTGCAGGCGGACAGCGTTGTCTGCGTCCAGGGAGTCACCGTAGCGACGCCGCAGGGAAAGGTAGAAAAAGCGGTAATCACCCGCACTCCGCCCAGGCTGCTGGAAGTCAATCTGCCGGTGACCAAATCGTCACAGGGCGTGTACACCTTGATGGTCGCCGAATATGGCCAAACCAAAGCTGAGAAGGTGCCAGTCCACGTCTATCCGCCTTCCGCCGTGGTCAGCGGACTGATTCTGCACGCCGGCGACGATCAGGCGGTGATGACGGGAACTCACTTGCAGGAAGTGACTTCCGTCGAAATCGCGGGGACCATGTTTCACGCCGGCTTGCTCAAACACAGCAGCACAGACGACGAGCTGCAGTTGAAGACATCGACAAATCTGGCCGGCTCGAAAGTTTTTGTCGAAGATGCAAACATGACAGCCCACGTTCATTTGAAAGATGAACGCGTGTTGGATCTTCCAGTGACCATTGCCCCAGCGCGTCCACAGGTCCAGCTGCTCAGCAAGAGTATCTCCGTCACTCCCGGCGCCAGTTCCGCGTTTATCCATTTAGGGAATGAAAATGATTTGCCGCAATACGGTCACCTCAACTTCTTTTTAAAGTCTGTAGCGCCTCCGCAATTTCCTCGAGACCAGACCATTGAAGTGGGCGCAACCGACGGCGGCTTTGTCACTTCCCTGAGTCTCGCCAACAACTCGCTGACTTTACAAGACGTACAGACGGTTTTCGCCACCCTCGATCCCGCCAAGGCCTTTGGCTCGTCAGCCTTCGGGCCGCTGCGGTTCCGTCCAGTTACGGCGGCAGGAGTACCAGGCGACTGGCAACCACTGGCGAACCTGGTGCGTTTGCCGGTGTTAAAGCATGTGGATTGCCCATCGAATCCCGCGGAACTTTGCACGCTGACCGGCGACAACCTTTTCCTGATTGATTCGATTTCGGACTCTCCGCAATTCTTGCTTCCGACCAGCGTGCCCCTGGGATTTGCCGGCAACACCATGAAAGTGCCGCGGCCCAATGGGACGACCCTGTATCTGAAGCTGCGCGATGATCCGGCGACGGTCGACCTGGTTTCGCTGCCGGTGATGCCGGTAGCCGACTTAAATTAGCGGCCAAGCACAAGATAGATGGCAGGTCTCCGCCGGTTTTGAAGGTGCGGTGGAAACGAACGCGACTGCGATAAGCATTTGCCTGCGTCCAGATTTCCTCGCGCACTGCTACCCTTGAGCTATGGCTGATTTCCAATCCATTGCCGAAATGATGCAAAGCTGCGCGGATCGCGCCGTCGAGATCGCGCACCACCAGTTTGGATTTGAGCTCGATTACTCGGAAGAAAGTCTCCAGTCCCTGGAAACGATTCTCGCCAGCGTCAGTACCAGCCTGAATCTCTTGGAAAATGACCAGGTCGAAGAACAGGTCAAGTTGTGGGGCGGCTATCTCGGCGAAGTGGTGCGTCGCTACTGGAATGGCGGGTGGGACCTGATCCAATATCCGGGCGGCAACTCCGCCGTGCCCACCCTGTTGGTCTCAGGATCGCAGCTCTATCCTTTGATGAAGGTCTATCGCCGGCTGACCATCGGCGACCGGGAGAACATCTGGGAGTTTTATCAGCGAATCCGAAACCATCTTTCCACCGTACATCCCTTAGACGGATCTCGAGACGCGGCCGATACCCAATAGCCCACTTCTTGAAGTCCTTCAACACATCGGATCACGACTTTCATGGACCGAATTCGGGTTCAGTCCTTGACCTACACGCGGTGCGCGATTGTGCGACAATACGATTGAGTAGACTAAGCAGGCGACGAAGAGGCCTGCGGGAGAACAACATATGGGTGACCTCTTACAACCCTGGCACTTGGTAGTGATTCTGGTGGTAGCGCTTCTGATCTTTGGACCGAGCAAGCTTCCCGGCCTGGGTAAGGGTCTGGGCGAAGGCATCAAGGGATTTAAAGAAGGCATCAAAGGCATCGGCAATTCCGATGACGCCGATAAAACGGATACCACGAAGACGACGACCGAAGTGAAGTAGTTCCTGGAACCGCCAGTCGGACACTCCGGAAAGCAGCTGTTGGAATCGCCTGGTTCAACCCGGAATTGGATTTCTCTGCAAGAGCCGCACATCTTCGTGCGGCTCTTCGCATTTCAGGATAAGTAGAACTGCTGTATTGCTTTGTATTTTTGGTAGTCGAAATGTCAGGACGCAAGAACGATGGAATTTGACCTGGTCCTACTTCACCCTCCGAGTTTCTACGACTTCAGGAAGACCAATCAATTCCGTGGCCCCATCAGCGACGTCGTTCCCTCCAGTTCTGTCTTCGACATGTACCCGATCGGTTTTACCAGCATCGCTGGATACCTGGAGCGATTTGGCCATCGCGTCAAGATCGTCAACCTGGCCGCCCGCATGGTGCACAACCGCCGCTTCGATGTAGAAAAAAAGACTCGCGGCCTCAAGTCGTCCGCCTTCGGCATCTCCCTGCACTGGCTGCCGCACGCCCAGGGAAGCATCGAAATTGCCAGGCTGGTGAAGAAATACCATCCTGACGTGCCAGTCATCTTCGGCGGCCTCTCCTCCACCTATTACCATCGCGAATTGATGCAGCACGACTGCGTGGATTTCGTCATGCGCGGGGACTCCACCGAAAGTTCCATGTTGACGTTAATCGATGAGATCAAATCTGGAGCCGTCGATTTTTCAACCGTGCCGAACCTGACCTGGAAGCGCGACGGAAAAGTGTTTGTAAACCCGTTCGGCCCCTCGCCCGCGAATCTCGACGACATCGACATTCCCGACTATCGCTATGCGATGCGGTCGGTGTTTCAATATCGCAGCCTGCTGGATGCGCTGCCCTACGAGGGCTGGCTCAGCTATCCACTCAGCGCCTTGCTCACCATGCGAGGATGCACCCAGGATTGCGCTCTCTGCGGAGGATCGCGCAGCGCCTACTCCTTCAATTGCGCGCGCACCAAGCCGTCCATGCGCTCGCCGGCAAAGCTGATGCAGGATATTGAATGCATCCAGCGCTTCTGCCGCACGCCCATCTTTGTGATCGGCGACATTCGCCAGGGCGGAACCAAGTATGTCGACGAGTTTCTGGAGCGAGTCTGCGCCCTGCGACCCAGCAACGAGCTGGTCTTCGAATTGTTCTGGGGCGCGAACGATGACTTCTTCCAGAAGGTGCAGCGCACCGTCCGCAAGTACAGCCTGGAGATTACGCTGGAAAGCGCCGACGAGGACGTACGCCGCAAGAATGGAAAATTCCCCTGTACCAATCAGGAGATCATTCAGCTGGTGCGATCGGCACTCGACCATGGCTGCAGAAAGCTCGACATCTTTTTTATGGTCGGCCTGCCCCACCAGACCTACGAGAGCTCGATGCGCAACATCGATTTCTGCGAAGAGATTCACCAGGCCTGCGATTGCGATAAGCGCCTGTGCTACTTCGTCGCACCCCTGGCGCCCTTTCTCGATCCCGCCAGCCGCGCGTTTGAACATCCGGAACAATTCGGCCTGAAGCGGCTGGCCGATTCGCTGCAAGATCACATCCGCCACTTCTCCGCGCCATCGTGGGAGTTCATCCTGAATTACGAAACCGATTTGCTGAGCCGCGAGCAAATCGTCAAAACCATGTACGCCAGCCTGGATAAGCTGAATAACTTCAAGCTGCAATATGGTTTGATCGCGCCGGATGTCCACGACAGGATTGCTGGAGAAATTGTCGATTCGCTCGCCTACATGGAGTTGGTGCGAAATGCAGTGCGCGACGGAACGCCGCTGGAGGACTTGCCGCAATTTATCGAGTCGGAACACGGCACCACCCGCACCCAGCGAGAGCTTCGCTGGAAGGTGAAACACCGCTACCCCAATCTGTTTTCGCTCTCCATGGTCGGGATGAAATTGCTGGCGGAGGAAGCCCGCGCCATGGTTCTGCGCCGCGCGTCGCCGCTGCAGTGGGCC
>JAJYBW010000250.1 GCA_021778815.1 Acidobacteriota bacterium
GCGGAGCGCCAGTCTCGGCGATGAACCGCCGCATGTTGGCTGGCGCGCGGATTGCCTCGGAGACCTGGGTACATTCAGCAAAACTTTCAACCTGATGACGGATGTTTACCCTGAGGCGATCATCAATCTGGGACTCGCGAATGCATGGAAGACAGCGCCGGTGACGATGGAAGCGTGCGGCGTGATGCAGAACTGGAAAGATCGCGGATGGGATCTGCAGTCCATCATCGATCAGTCGATCCAGTGGCACATGTCATCGTTTAATGCGAAGTCGTCGGCGGTTCCGCCGGAATGGCGCGCGCAGGTGAACGAGTGGTTGAATCGCATGGGATACAGGTTTGTCTTGCGCCGCTTCACGTATGCTGCGACGGTCGATGCCAGCCGCAAGCTGGACTTCACCTCCTGGTGGGAGAACAAAGGGGACGCACCGGCCTACCGGCGTTACCCGCTAGCGCTGCGGCTGAAGAGTGGTGAGCAGTCCGCAATTCTGGTGACGAATGCCGATGTTCGGACCTGGATGCCGGGTGACAATCTTTATAACAATGCGGTCTTCGTTCCGCGGTCGCTGCCGGATGGCGACTACACGTTGGAGATAGCTCTGGTCGACGCGGCGACGCGCGAACCGAAAATTAAACTTGCCATCGCAGGAGTGGAAGCGGATGGCTGGTATCCCCTTGGGACAGTCAAGGTCAGTAACAACACGGCTTCCGGGAAACAGTAGACATCGCGCTTGAGATGGCTTGGACGCATTCGTGCGAGCCGCACCATGGGAGCGAAGTCACCGCACAAGTTTGAGGATGCCGAATTGCTCTGGAGCGTGGAAGCTGGCCTGCATCGGCGGTTGCCATGCCATTTCCACCGGCTTTGTCCCCTGACTGCGGAAAAAGTTGATGCGAAGAAGATTGCCGACTTTGGCCTCGCCGGCCTCGAGGCAGGGGTAGGGAATCCGCATCGCGCCGTACCAGATTTTCCGGTCGTGCTCGATGCGAGCGGCAACTTGACTGCCCGACGTCCAGGAAGTGAGCGCGACTTTGTCGGGCTGTTTCAAGTCAATGTCGAGATCGAGCCACTCGCCTTGCGGAGACAGTTCAAATTCCTTGTATCGATCGACGGGACCCTCTGGAGATCCAATGAAGGCTTCGGCGACATCCCAGTTCCATAATCCGGGTGTCGGTTGATCCAGCACCGGATTCGGCTTTAGATGAAGTTGCTGATAGGGACAGACAAACAGAAAGTAGAGGCGGGAGACAGTCCATCGGGAGCGAATTTCTGTGGCATGCCCGGCAACTTTGTTTCCGTAGGCATCGTCCGTCATCGAGGTGATCGTGGCGTCGCGCCAAAAATCCGATATTGGATTGGTATCGGGAGCTGAATCCTGCTGAGCGAAATTTGAAACGGTCTGGGGCTGGGCGAGATGCATTCTACGATTGCTCCTGGAATTCGGATTCGATGAACTGGAAGGATATGCTTCCACCTTACCGTATGGTCGAATGTGGTCAAGCCTGGTTGCGTTTGTCGCGAGCGTTTTCTTTCTTATTTCTCCGTATATAATCGTTTCGACATCCTAGAGAGCGCTCCCAAGTGCTCAGGTGCATTGGAGCCTGGGCACCGTTCTGGCGTCGTTTATGACGCGGGTTTGCAGGCCCAAGTAAGTATTTTCAACTCGAAAAGAGAGAGAATCGATGAAGTCGTGGCTACTACTGTTTGCAATGGTGCTGACCTTGGGTGCGCCGCGATGCCAGGCGGCCGAGAATGTCGCGATGACCGCAGCCCGGTCTGCGATTTCGGTGACGGAGGGTGAGATCACCATTCCCACCTATGAACACGTGGGCAGATATATGCAGCCGCCGCTTTTCAACGATTCGACGCTGGCGGGACTGTATCCGTTCACGACCTATAAGAGGCAATTTAAAGACGGCAGTCCATTCCCCGAGAAGTATCATGCCATCTTTGTCGACAACCAATATTTCAAGCTGACGTACATCCCGGAACTCGGCGGGCGGTTCTTCTCTGTGTATGACAAAGTGCATCATCGGCAGATGTTTTATCGAAACGATGTGATCAAGCCGACACAATTCAATCCGCGCTTCACCTGGCCGCAGTCTGGCATTGAACTGACGGGTCCGTACGACGCTCATTCGCTCACCTGGAAGGGGGAACCCTACTGGTCGCACACCATCCTGAAGCATAAGGATGGCAGCGTCTCGGTCCTGCTGGGCGAAGAGGATCCGTTCTATCACATGGATGTGACGTATACGGCGACGCTCTATCCCGATGTGGATGCGTTGGAGATCAGCACATTTTGCTACAACGGCACCGATGGACAGAAACCGCAGATGTTGTGGTCGAACGCGGCGTTCCCGGTCACGCCCAAAACGCGATTTCTCTATCCCATGACGCAAACTGTGGGACACACCACCGGCGTGGTGTCGCCATGGCCCATTTATAACGGGGTCGACCTGAGCTGGGCGCATAACAATATGCACATGCTGGGCGTGTTCGGCATCGACAGCTTTGACAATTATGGCGGCTCGTACGAGTTCGATCATGACTACGGTGTCTTTCGCTACGCCGACCGGCGAGTGGTTCAGGGCATGAAGATGTGGACCTTCGGATTTGGTCCGGGCTCCTCTGAAGTGGAGCGCAGCTATACCGACAAGGCCGGCCCCTACTTCGAAGCGCAAAGCGGGCGCATGGTCTGGGACGGCCATTATGAGTGGGTGTATCCGCACGAAGTGGAGCAGTGGCATGAATGGTGGATTCCGGTCGCAGGGATCAATGGCCTGACCACTATGAGCAAAGAGGTCGCGCTGAATGTGGAGGTGCAGCCGGGTTCGAATGGGACGACTTCATCCGTCCAGGTGGCGCTGTCGCCGGTGGTTCCTATCCAAAATGCAAAGCTGCTGGTGAAGGCTGCCAGCGGCCAGCTGCTAAACGCGACAGTCAATCTTATTCCGGGAACTCCGGTGAAGAAGACGATCGACGAAGTCAGCGCTGCCGACCTTGATTCGCTGACCGTACAGGTGATTTCACCGGACGGCAAGCTGTTGCTGGGCTACACGAAACCGGATGCGAATCCGGGGGGAGATGTCACTCCGTTTGCCAAGGATCTGACGGCCGCGCCGATTCCGCTGGACAAGATGACGGCCGAACAATTAGTGCTGGCGGCAGAATTCAAACAGAAAGACTTGAATACGGACGAGGCTGAGAGCTTGGCGAAGCTGGCGCTGAAGCGTGATCCGGGCTACTCCGCAGCGCACCAATTGCTGGGGATTTTGGAGTACAACCAGCACCACTATTCGCGGGCGGCAGATCAGTTTCAGCAAGCCATGGATCGCAACCCGTACGCGTCGGAGGCCTGGTACTACCTGGCGATCTGCCAGTTGAAGCTTGGTCAGGAGAAGCAGGCGGAGCGGAATTTTTACTACATCTGGCCGGATAGCGTGTACTACGGACCGCGCGAATATCAATTAGGATTGTTAAATTTTCTGCGGCATGACGATGCAGCGGCGGCGCAGCACCTGGCGGGCGCCATCAACTCCAATGGCAAGGACCTGAAGGCGCGGCTGGTGCTGGCAATGGCATTGCGCGATCAAGGGAAGAAGGCCGCTGCTTTGGAGCAACTCGCTGAGGTGGAAAAAATCGATCCTGCCGATCGCGTCGGGCAAGCGGAGAGATTCTTTCTGACGGGGGATGCAACCGCGAAAGCGAAGTTACTGGACCTGATGGGCGATCAGTCGGAAGGCGCCATTGAAGTGTCGATTTTCTATAGCTCGCTGGAGCGGTGGAAGGATGCAGCTGCGGTGCTGAAGATGGTCGAGCCCCCGAAGAACAAAGATCCTTGGGGAACGCCCCCAATTTATTACTACGCGCTGGCGTATGACTTGAAGCAAGCGGGCGACACGACCGCGGCGGCGGAGTATCGCAAGAAGGCGCAGGCTGCGGCTGGAATTGTCGAGCGCTTCCCGTACCGCGCAGAGATGGAGGCGTCGCTGGCGGACGCAGTGAAAGACGATCCGAATGACACGGTGGCGCGATTCGACCTGGCGTGTCTGCTGTATTATCGCGGCCACCAGGCGGAGGCTATCCAACAATGGCAGGCCATCAACCATATCGATGCGGCTGACTTTAGTGCGCGGCGGGCGCTGGGACTGGCGTACGAGGAAGAGGGCAAGCTGGAGGCCGCTGTTCCGGAATTGCAGAAGGCGGTTGATTTGAATCCGGATAGCGCCGAGACGCTCGACGATCTTTCGGATCTCTACGCGCGCACTGGAAAGTTCGCCGAGCAAGAAGCACTGCTGCAGAAGGCGATCGCGCGCAATCCTAAGAATGATCATCTTTTCGAGGGGTTGTTGACCGCCGATTTGATTCAGGGCAAGTTTCCGGCGGCGCAGGAGATCATTGATCATCACACATTTCTGCCGGTGCACCGGACCTATACGTTGCGCGATGCGTATCGTGAATTGAAATACGCTCAGGGGGCGCAGGCTTTCCACAAAGGCAATTTCCAAGAGGCACTCAACTTCTTCCAATCTGCGCTGAAGCCACCCGCTTCGCTGGGCATGGATGATTTCGAGCTGCAATCGGCGCCGCGAATCTACTACTACATTGGCCGCACCTACGATGCGATGGGCAAGAAGCAGGAAGCCGAGCAGGCCTACAAAGACAGCGTGCGCGGGGTGGAACAGCTTACCGGCGGCGGCAGCGACAGTTGGAGCCCAGAGAACTTTTTCATGATGTTTTCGTTGGACCGATTAGGTCGTCAGCGGGAAGCCGCGACGCTGGTCAAACAATTCCAGACCGTGGCGGAGTCGCGGCATGAGTCCGCCGATCCGATGTATCGAGCCCGCTCGTACTACTTGCAGGCTTTAGTCGATGAATATAACGGCAACACGGAGGAAGCCCACAAGTTGATGGCTCAGGCGGTGCAGATTGAGCCGGACTACATTGGACCGCGCTTCGAAATGCGTGGCGATGCAATCGATCCAACGAAAGACGCGGCCAGTCGCTAAGAGCTCACGCTTGGCGGGAGGGTACGCGAACGCAGCCTCTTCCACCGACGAACTCTCTATTTTCGAGTCGACGTGTGGCGGGGAGTGAAATCAAGGTTGCTTAGCATTTTCTGTCGGAGAACAACAGCATGAGGAAAATCACTGCAAGTGTATGGTTGCTGCTTTTTGTATGGCTCGGTTGCTGTCGAGCCTCCGACTTGCTTGTTACTTCCGCTTATCACCGGCCCGATCCTTTCGGAAGTTTCGTTGCCAGCGATCTTGCCGGGGCAAGCTGGGAGCATTCAATTCAACTTGCTTCCGCGCGCGGCGGGTACGCTTCGTTTCAACTTGTCGTCAAGTCGGACACGGCGTGCAGCAATTGCAAGTTGAGCATTGAGACACCGCAGCCGGTCGATGTATACCGCGAGTGGTTTCACTTCAA
>JAJYBW010000251.1 GCA_021778815.1 Acidobacteriota bacterium
GCAAACCGGCGTAAGCCTCGGTCGTGCCTACCCACACTTCCTTGGCTTCGTCATTGGTCAGGATGGAACCATCCGGTGCCATGCCGTTGGCCGCGCCCATTTCGCCGTTGCCAAATTTCATCACGCTGAAATCGTAGATCTTTTGCAGGGCGGAGCGCTGCATCTCATAGGGGACGATGTCGCCGAGGCCGGTGAGGTTGGCATACCACTGGCCGGCGAGTTGGTCGGCCTGGATATCATTTTTGGATACGCTGTTGGTGTCGTAGCGGAAATAGGAGCCGTTCCATAGATCGGCGATATAGGTCTTCTGACCTTTCAGGAAGAGGGCATGATATTCCTCGGCGGTATTGGTGTCGCCGAGAACGCGGGCGGTTTCTTCGCCGGCACGCAGCGCTGCCAGCCACAGGCCACCGGAGTACGCGCTGACTCCGCTGACAACCCAGGAATCATAGGTCTGATCGGGATATCCGCTGTTTTCCGGCACGCCACCGCCGTGATCGAACTGGCGAAGATATTCGATCGCGTCCTTCATTGCGGGCCAGGTTGCGCGGAGAAATGTCTTGTCGGTGCGGCCGGTGAGAACGTAGTCGCGATAGACCATCAGAACAAATTTGGAGTTGAGATCCTTCCAGTCGTTTGTGTCTTGCCATCCAGGCTCGTTGACGGCATAGAAGGGATCGCCCTCGGGCACGCCGAGATCATGGGGAACAGCGCCAATCTTTTTGCGCTTGTGGGTGACGGGCGCTCCACTCAACTGCGTCTTCCACACCCAGAGACCCTGCTCCGGCCACTCCTTCGGCACGGTATTGGCAAAATCCAACAGGACCTGTTTGTCGACTTGCGGCCAGAACTTGAGCAGCGGCAGGGAGGCGTAAAAGCGGACATCGAGGGTGCCGTAGTAGGCGTAGTCGAAGCACTCCAACAGGGCAAACGAAGCAGGGCGTTTCGGATCGGATCCAACGGGTCGCCCCCAGAACGTGCCTCCATCGGTGAGCGCGTAGAGTTCGTTAAAGAGCATGCCGCGGTACCAGAGGGGTTCGCGCGCGTTCTCGATGTAAGGAGCCTGCCACTTGTCGATGGCATCGCTCCACTCGGCGGCGTGTAGCAGGCCGTCACGGGCGATGTTCCACGCATTACGGCCTGAAGTGCCGTAGAAATCCGTATAGCGGCGATCCCATTTTCGACCTTCGCCAAACTGCACGACAGGGAAGTCCCAGGCGATGACCATGGGGATGGTTTTCTTCTCGCCGGGCTGCAACGTGAAACGAAGCGCGATGGCGCCTGCCAACTTCTCTTTATCGCTGACCCAGGATTTTGTGTCGTCAGCGAGCTTGCCACCTTTGGCGAACGGCATCCAAACGGCCCTGCCATCTCCTGAAGCCAGAAATGTGGTTTGATAGCTGACGTCCACGCCGGGCGAGTCGAGCGACGCGATCACGAACTGACCGTCCCATTCATTCGGGTCGTTGCCCGCACGATTTCGATCGAAGACGATGCCTTTCATCGTTCCGACGCCAGGAATTTTCTCGCTGCGATAGTCATTGAAGTTTCCCTGGTTCGGAGTGCCGGCAAAGTCGCGAGTGAAGGTGCGAAACCAGCCCGACATGTTGGTCCAAGAGAGCAGCACGGAGACGGTGACAACTTTGTTGGTCGGATTGTCTGCGTGCCAGCGATAGACGGCGACAGGGTAGCTGGACTCACGGTAGTTATTGGGGAGCACCGGGGAGAATTGTTCGAGGACAACATGCGCGGGAAACTTCTTCGAGCGGTAGTCGAACCAGGCTTTCGGAAACAGCGCGTAGTAATCGCCTGCGCCCACCGGATAATCCCAGGTCCAACTGGATAACTCGCCGGCGGGCGGATGGCCGTTCATCAGCACTTGCGCGATGCCATGAGCGTCGCCTTCCGATTGCTGAAACATGGCGAATTGATTGGCATGTACGGGCTGGTATTTGTGGACGCCGCCCTTGATGTGCCAGCGCGCGAAATCTCCGCGATAGCTGCGGGAAAACGTTCCCGCTCCCAAGCCGCCAACGGGAACACCCTGCCAATAGCCATCGTCGATGTCGCCGACAACCCGTGTGATTCCGGGGTTCGCCAGTGGGAGACCCAGCGGGCGCTTCCATGCCGCTTTTGGAATTGCATCGCCGGCCCATGCGGCTGATGTGGTGCAAAGACAAAGTATCCACGCCAGCGTGCAAACCGATGGTCGCCTCAAAATGTCTCCTTCATGTGTATGAGATGAGTTGGCGCGACGATATTTCAACTGCCGAACGCGCCTTGGGCAGGCCGCTCTCGCAAGGAGTATATACTAACGAAACCTTACGAAGTATAGAGGATCCTTCAGCCACAACTAGGGAGAGCCGTCATGTCGGTGGATCATCGTGCACCTGAGCAACAGAGGTATTGCAGACGGAGTTCGCTCACGGTCGTCGCGTGGACCGCGCTGGCGGTGGGACTGGGCGGATGCGGAGGAGCCAAAAAGACGGCCGCAGCTGTGCCTCCTCCGGCTGCGATCGCGCCCCTTGTCACAGCGTCCTCGGGCCCGCTGTGCCCATCGCCTGTCACGCAGGCATTTCCACCGAACCCGTCGCCGCGGCTTGTGGAGTACTTCTTTCTGGATAAGGGAAAGCATTACGCGGACTATGCCAATCAGATCAATTTCACCAAGATGACGCACCTGAATCTCGCATTCGGAACTCCATCGAAGTGCGATGGAATCTGTACCGCCAGCAGCGACATGACATTTTCCATTGAGGGCCAAAATGATGCCGATATCGCAGCGATTGTGACGGCCGCGCATGCCGCGGGGGTGAAGGTCATTCTGTCGGTTGGGGGTGGAGGCGGCGATCAGCGAATCATTCAGTTTTACAATGTAGGACTATCCAACCAACTGGTGGAGTCGCTGGATAAGTTTGTTGCGGCACATGGATTCGATGGGATCGATCTTGACATTGAAGACCCCAGCAATATGGGCGCGCCGTTCGGCACATTGGTGAATGCTCTGGTCGCAAAGTTTCATCCCGAGGGGAAGATTGTCACGGCTGCGGTCGCGAAATATTTGCAGGGTTCCATGCCCGATGCTTCGTTGCGGCAATTCGACTTTATCAATGTCATGACATACTCGTCCTACGACGAGGCGCTTAGTTCTCTGCAGTACTATTCAGTCGATGAAAAGATTGCGCGGGACAAGATTGTCCTGGGCGTACCGTTTTTTGGCTCGACGGCGGATGACTCGAAGGAAGAGAGTTACCAGGCGATTCTCGCTGCCTATCCGAACGCCTGGAAAGTGGATCTGGTGGGCGGCGGCCCGCTCGACGGTGGACAAGCCTTCCGCTATGCCGGTGAGGCAACGATGGCACGCGAAACGCTGCTGGGCGAGCAATATGGCGGTGTGATGCTCTGGTCGATCCTGGGAGATGCCGCTGCGCCACATTCGCTGTTGACGATCATTCAGAACAACCTGAACACCGGTCACGCAGCACAGGCAGCAGGGAATCCATAGTCAAGCATCACTGCAGAGACGTTGTTATTGCCGGCGGCCGCCGAGCCACAAGAGGGCGTTTTCAAAGAAGCGATTCTGCGCCGGGCTGGTGAGAATCTTGTTGCCGTGGCCCATGTTGGTGTAGATCATCTTGTATTTCGTATTGGTCCACGTGACCGGTATGTCGCCTCCGATAAGTGTGTCTTTGAAACCGATCGGATAATTTGACGGCGCCAGCGTCATCAGTACCTTGATGCCAAGAGTGTTGCGGGGATCGGGCTTCCAGCTATACCATTCGTTGGCAGGCGACAGGTAGCTTCGCGGCAAGCCCTTCACGATCGGACTCGCTGGATCATCAATAGTGAGAGTCGCGGGCAACGGGGGCCAACTGTTGCCGGAAAACACTGTCCCTAGGAAGTCAGCGAACCACGGCCACATTTCTCGGCTGTCCATCCAGCCAGCGATATGAAAGCCCAGCCACCCACCGCCATGCTCCATGTAGTTTTGGAATGCCGCACGTTGCGCCGGCGTGGAAGGCGCGTCATCCAGCCATAGGACAACCTGATACTGTTTCAGGGTATCCGGATTCATGTCATTCCAATTTGAAGTTGCCGTGAAGTCGAAGTGATCGCGCTTTGCCATTGCCTGAAAAAATGGGATTGCCTGCAGGGCGAAATCGACGTGGTCCTGTTCGACCTTCGTGGAGTAAAAAGCGAGAACATGGAAGCGTTGGGTCTGAGCAAAGGCCGTGATTCCCGAGCACGCCAGAAATGAAAGCAGGCAGAAGGTGAAGAGGCGCCGAATCATGGATAAACCTTTCCTGTGCAGTAGCGGAACGTGATGGATGCTCGACAGAAGACTTTCTAATGATTGATAATCTAGTCCACAACGAGGTTTTATCACAACATGAGTTGTTTCGCGCGATGGTGTTTTCCGCTTGTTGGAGGCTTTCGACTTCGGCGCAATGTGTGCATTGGCGTTGTGCTGGGCGCGATCTCACTAGTCGCAATGAGTCCCCGGAGTTATGCCGAGACCGATGCGGTGCAAGGTAGGGCGATCACGAACCGCGCGGTGGTGGTGAATCCTGCGACTCACAAGGTGTATGCGGTCAATGAGGGTGCGGGCAACGTCTCCGTAATCGATGAAAAGACCGGTGCCGTCCGCAAGGTGCAGGTGGGAGAGCAGCCCATCGCCATCGCGATCAACTCCAAGACAAATCGGATTTATGTCGCCAATACGGGCAGCGGATCGATCAGCGTGATCGACGGTAGCCGGGATGTAGTAATTGCAACGGTGAAGGGCGAGGCGCAACCCTATGTGCTGGCAGTCAACGACGTAACGAACAAGGTATATGTCACGAATACCTATAGTGATATGGTGACGGTCATCGATGGTGCGACGAATACGGCCCACGCGATGAAGGCCGGTAGCGCGGATGGAATTGAAATCGATTCGCAAAACAACACTATATTTCTGATGAGCTATGAGGATCCTAATGTTCGGATTCTGGACGGCGCAACGGAGACAATTCGCAGGGTCGCGGTGGGAACGCACTTGTGGGGAATGACTTTCGATCCCTCAACGAATACTTTGTACCTGGGCCACACGGGGACCGCCGATCTAGTCGCGATGAACGAGACGACCCACGTGGTGCATACCATTCCGGTGGGAGCGATCCCTTGCGCGGTTGCGGTGAACCCAGTCATACATAGAATTTACGTTGTGAATTACGGAGACCAAACTGTGAGCGTGATCGACGCGGCGAAAGGGAAGGTGATTGCGACCCTTCCTGTGGGCAGACATCCGCAGGCAATCGCGATCGATTCTGTTCATCATCGGGTATATGTCGCGAACGTACATGGCGACAGTGTGACCGCGATTGATGGGGCGACGGACACAGTCGTGGGCACGCTGCAGGCGGGAAGGAACCCTTA
>JAJYBW010000252.1 GCA_021778815.1 Acidobacteriota bacterium
ATGTTCATGTTGGCGTCTTTGGCGGACTGCAGGATGTCTCGGATTTGCGCTACCGGCACGCGGCTCGGGAAACTGTCGAACGGCACCACATTGGCGCCTTTGGCGAAGATCGGAATTCCATTCACGACGAATTCGAACGACCGTCCCCATTTGTCTGGATCGCGGCGCAACTCGACTGAGCGAAGACCGGTCCGCACATCGGAGGTGTCTTGCGTTTCGCCTCGTATGGCCACGCCCGCGTGAAACGCATAGAGCGGCTGACTCCCGTAGCCCGCCGGATACCACAACTCCGGATGATCGATGGTGATCGGCAGCTCCACATGGTTGACACCCGCATGGAGCGCGGTCGTTTGCGTGGCGGTCAATTCTTTACCGTTCAAACCATAGCGAAGGGTCACTGTCGCTGCCGCGTCGACAGACGCCGTCACTTCCACCTGAGCCAACAGATGCGCGGACTGCCTGGTCACATCCAGTTGGCGAATGTTCAGGTCGGAAATGCGCGCATCGTCCCACGCCTCTAAACGCGCCGGCTTCCACACGCCGCTGGTCACAAAGCGCGGCGACCAATCCCATCCGTACTGATAGGCCGACTTGCGGATGTACCATCGCGCCTGGGTATGGGTCTCTGCGCGCCACGGATCCTGAGCGGCAATCTTTTCTGCTGCCTGAATCGGCGAGGTAAAAACGATCCGCAGCAGATTATCGCCGGCCTTCAAATACGGCTTCGCATTCAGCCGATACGTCCGAAACATGTTGTCGGATGTCAGCAGCAGGTTGCCGTTCAGATACACCTGCGCGCAGGTATCGAGGCCGTCGAAGACCAGCTCAATCTTTTGTCGATTCAGAAGTTTTTCGTCGACCGGAATGCTGGTGCGATACTCCCAGTCGGCGTTCTCGATCCACTGCAGCTTATTTTCGTTGTCTCGATAGAACGGCTCCGGGATCAGCTTGTTGCGCAGCAAATCCAACTGCACATCGCCGGGAACTGTGGCGGGCAGCCATTGGGCATGCGCGATGCCTTGCAGATTGGTGACTTGCCGAAACTCCCACCCCTGATTCAATAGAATTGGTTGCTTCGCCGCGGCCCAACTGCCCAAGGGAAAAATCCAGGTAAAACAGAGGATCACTACCCCAAACAGCACAGGCCGCAAAGTCTGAGACAACTTCATCGTTGCACTCCCGTCAAATCTGTTGCTATCGACAATTTATACTGAAACGAACGAATCGTTTCGAGGGTTGCGTAGACGCCATTTTCATTGGCAGCCGAAAAGTCGGTAGCTACACTGAGGTCTGACGCATGCTGGCCCTGTTTCGCTGGACTTCACGATGGAGAGTTCTCAATGGCGATGGCAACGGACGTACTGCAAGATCTGAGTGACACCTATCCGATCTCGCCGGAACAGATTGAACAGTATCAGGTGAACGGATATATCAAGCTGAAGCGTGTGCTTTCCGCCGAGACACTCGCCTACTACGGCCGCGAGATCACTCGCAAGGTAAAGGAGCTGAACTCCCAGCATCTACCGATGGAAGAGCGCGACTTGTATCATCGCGCATTTCTCCAGGTAGAAAATCTTTGGGAGAGCAGCAGTATCGTTCGAGAATTTATTTCCTCGCCAAAGCTGGGCCGCATTGCCGCGCAATTGATGGAGTGCACCGGCGTGCGCATCTATCACGACCAGGCGCTGTACAAAGAGGCCGGCGGAGGAATTACTCCCTGGCACGCGGACCAATATTATTGGCCGGTCAATACCGACAAAACCATCACCGCCTGGATTCCGTTGCAGGAAACTCCTCTCGACATGGGGCCGCTCGCCTTCTGCCCGAAAAGCCACCGCGTCACCTACGGTCGCGATCTGGAAATTGGACAGGAAAGTGAAAATCGCATCGGCGAGGCTCTGAAAGACCACGGCATTGATGAAGGAAAGTTTGACCTGGGAGAAGTCAGCTTTCATTCCGGTTGGACCTTCCATCGCGCCGGTCAAAACACCACCCCGACTCCGCGCGAGGTGATGACCATTATTTATATGGACGAGGACATGCGTTTGACTCAGCCCGTCAACAGCTATCAGCAAGCCGATCGCGACAAGTATTGTCCCGGCGTTGAGGTGGGTGGCCTGATCCACTCTCCCATGAACTTACTTGTCTGGAGTAGCCGTAGTTAGGCGCAACCTAATTCCAGTTAGTCGGCAGTTAGTTCCCGCGAATCTATCGATCTACCTTCCAGGTCCAAAGGTATAACTGGTGCCGATGGAACTGGTATGGCTGATAGAGTGGCTGCTTTCCATACCGCACATCGGGCGTGAAGGTGTAACTGTAGGTCTCGCAATCCAGGATTGCTTGCACTTCAGTTCCCCTGGGCGTCGCTGGATTCAGCTCGATGACGCTTGTCCGGTTCTGCGCTCCAGTCCACTCGCGCCCCTTGTCTTCCTGCACATCGGCCGTCTCTGTAATCCACGGCGAATCGGTGTAGACCTTTGCGCGGCACCAGTTCCCTTTGTCGAATGGGTCGAGTCCTTGCCCCACCTGGATCCAAACCGTCGCCTGCTCGCCGGGCTCCAGCTCGCCATTTCCGTTGCCCTTGCCCTCTGTCACGGTGCGCGGCACACTGGTCCCGCCCCCGTGAACACCCTGGTAGAAAGTTGGGAACGTCTTGATGCGGCCATCCAGAATCGCGACTGCGAGTGGTGGAGCGAGGTTGGAGGGAGCCACCAGAATATCGAAGTATGTATGCAGGTTAGCTGATTCCGGCCTGCCTTTGCCCGCACTTGCAATCAGATTCAAACGCGCTCTTGCGAAATCGCCATCTCCGGCTGTGAACTGCACTAGAAACTTCGAAGTAAGATCGAGCACCTGTCCGGCCTCGAGGTCCGGAATATCGGCGGACTCGCGCAGAATCTGCACTGTAGGGTAGTCCGACGTCAATTCCACATGAAGATTTGCGAGTGGCGCGACGCCGGGATTCCAGATGCGAATTGGAAGGGTCAGCGGCTTGTCCGGCATCAGTCGCAGATGGTCATGGGTCGTCACGGGTAACAACACCGGTGCCTGTTCGCGACCAATTCCCTGGCCTGAGATTCCAAATTCATGACCGCTGCAATCCGTGGCGAGATGCAGTTTTCCCTGCGAATCGGCGATCAGATCTTTCGTAGTCGTTCGATTGTCTTTGAGACTCAAATCGAACACCTTGTAGGTTGCGCCGCTTTGATACAAGTTTGCAGTGGTCAGATTCACACGCCTACACACCGCCGTCGGGCCATCCGGAGCCCATTGACGCGAAGTGATTTGCATTCTCGATTTACTGACATCATTCAGATAGATCATTGCGGGGCCTGCAATATCAGCCTGCACGGCATAGCCCCACGCATCGAAGCGATCGAAGGCGCTGGCATAATTCCAGTGTGTGGGAGTGTCATCGAGCGCGGGATTCGCAAAGGCCCGCATATGAAACTCGAACGTCTCTGCGATGGAAGTCGCCCAGTGGCGGTGATATTCGTCCTGGCGAAATTCAAAGTCGACGGATGGCGTGGCCGCGAATGCTGCACGAGTTTCTTCGGTGTACTGGCTGATGTAGTCGCCGCTGGCTCGCACCAGGCGCACCGGCGTGTGCTGGAAACTCAACACATAATCCTTTGGTCGCCATAACGAGCGCCGACCTTTTTCTCCGACATAGAACTCCGGGCCAGGATTGAATGCCGAGCAGCTGCCGATGATCTGCGGGTAGCGGGCACTCAGATACAGGCTCATAAATCCGCCCATGCTGAGACCCGACGTGGCTCGATAACGACGCGAGGGAAGGGTGCGATAGTTCGCATCCACGGCGGCAACCTGTTCCAGAAAATATCTGCCGAAATCGATATTGCCACCCGGACGGCGAACATCGTAGGGCCAGCCGCCGTAAAACCCGGTGTAATCGCGCGGAACATATCCATCCACACCGACCACTATGACTGCATGGGTCGCGACAAACTGGCAAATCTTCGGCACCGTGTCCTGACCGTGGTCATAGTCCTCCAGCGTGTATCGATCGCTGTGTCCGTGCAGATAGTAGATGACAGGATAGCGAGTGGAAGCGGCATCGTAATTGGCCGGCAAAAAGATTCGATAGTGCCGCGGGGCGCCGAACACTTTGGAGTGAAACGTCTGGTCGCGGAACTCCGCCGTGCCGGTCGGGCAACGCAGCACTGTATCCGGAGACGTCCTCTGCTCCTCCACATCGCCGGTGGTCTTGCTTGCTTCCGAAGTTTGCGCGGGCAGTTCTGCCGCATGAAATGCTGCCCCCATGAAGCAGCAGGCAACGACCACCGCGGCGAGTGTCGCCAGAGGTTTCTCCCACGCACATTTTCTAAGATCGTTGCCCATCCACCCGCCTATCATTTCTTGTGAGTGGTTGCCTTCGCCGGAACCGGAACCGGAGCTGGCAGTTGCTCGATCAACCAGCGAACCATCTCCTTGCCTCCGGTAAAGTTGTCGTATTCCGACGGAAGGTTGTGATTATGCCCATCGACGTACTCGTTGTAGACCCAGGGATCAACGACGGCCAACACAGTTCCTCTGCCATACGTCGCGCCCGCCATCATGATGGTTCCCCGTTGCTCAAGCAGCGAGAACGCCGGTTTACGCACGGAAATGGTGCAGGTGTCTTTCATGTAGAGAATATGCGAGCCCGGAACGACGGGAGAATCGCCGCTGACCGCCAGCCTGCCGGCCTGAATATCGTCGCCGACTACGTGGTGGAACAACACATTGTTGAAGTGAATGCCAAACTTGTCAGCTAGCTGGTCCAGATGATCGATGTCGGCGTTCGGCCCGTCGTTTTCCATCAAGACGAGGACTCCGCCCTGTTTGACCCACGCTGCAACCTGCGCAGCATCTTTGGGCTGCAGATAATGCGGATTTGGATTCCTGGCTGGAATATCCGGCGACACAATCATGTACATCTGTGCATGCTTCAGATTCTCGAGCGTCGGCGCGCTATAGAGCGTTGCCGTCCTAACTCCGTAGCTACGCAAGATATGTCCGAGGAATGAGAAGCCGCTGTTTGACTGGTCATTCCACTTGTAGTGGAAATATTCTTTCTGGCCCGCGGCATTGGTTCGCTGCTGACTGTTGAACCAGGCGTCCATCATCACGGTCGCGTCCTGCCCTGCCAGAGCGGTGGGCGCCAACTCCATTTCGCTGCTGGCTAACAGAAATGCTCCCACTCCTCGGGGATCGTTACTGATTTTCGGCACGCTGATGTAATAGGAATAACTGCCGTCGCTATGCACGGTCCCGCCCAGCACAGTTCCCGCCACAGTATCACTGATGGTGAGGGAGCCGTTCGCATTATTTTGGACGAAGTGTTGCAGGATGCCGCGATACCCTCTCGCCGCGTTCCTGGCATAACCTGGTGGCAAATATCCCAGGC
>JAJYBW010000253.1 GCA_021778815.1 Acidobacteriota bacterium
TGCGCATGATCTGCTCAACCGGAATACCCTTCAGCTTCGACATCTCTTTCACCATGTCAGACATGCCCTGAGCCGCAGCCGGCTGCATCGCCGTCAAAGACGCTGTCAGGTTACTCCCGCTGAATGTTTGACCCAGTTTTTCCGCAAATCTCTTTTGAAAATCACGCAGCTCGTCATAGCCTGGAATTTCCGGCGCCATCCACATGTCATTGGTGATCGCGAACGCGCCCTGCTGTCCGTTGGTGGTGTCGGTCCCGATCATTTGCATGGTGAGGATCGCCTCGTTGGCGTCGACTCCGCTTACCTGCTTCGTAGACCCGGTGTTGCGCACGTTCACTTTAAATCTTAATTGCACGTTATCCGGTTTCTGTTGCGGTGAAGGGGCCGCGGTCTGTTGCTTTGCCTGTTGCTCTTTCGCTTGCTGTACCGCTTGTTCGAATTGCTGGCGCATTTGCTCGAATGTCATTTGCGTGTAGGTGCGTTTCTGCATGTCGACGTTGGTAATCGTTTCCGCGTCGAGATCGATGATCTGGATCGTCTGCGGATCGAAGCGGGCCATGCGGTTGCCCTGCACATACACGTTGGAGACAACGGGAGCCCCAATATCCTTCGCCTGCTTGCTGAAGTGGGAGGCAAATTTCATCATGCCCATTAACGAGCCACCTGTAACCTGCGTGGTTTCCTGGTATTGGAAATCGCATAGCGCGGCCGTGGGCAACAGCAGGCTCAACCCCAGCGCACCGAATTGAAGTCGGTTCATAGTCCCTCCTTGGGTAAAAATCGAAATAGGGAGGGGTACCCCTGGGGAGGGCGCGGATTGCGCTAATCTACGCCACCACGGGCAGGTTGTCCACGGAATCGACGACAGAACGGATTAGTCTGTTTTCACTGGATTGCAAGGTTCGAAAATACAAAACCCGACGGCGACGATGCCGCGAAGCAGGAGAAGCCTCGATTTTCAGAAAGTTTGGGGAGTCGCGGTCGCCTCTCGGCGAGCCATGCGACGTTCCGGTTTGGGCGCGGCAGGATGAAAGCAGTCCACATGCAATCCGGTCAGATTCCCGTCGATGCGGTGGAGCTCTCGTTCGACGATCTCTCGAACTTGTTGCGCGGAACCAACCGCACGCAGGTTCAACAGCAGTTCGTGTTGTGACGCAGGAGATGCGTCCAGCGCACCCTCGACTGCCGGTTCCTGCCCGTTGGCGCACATGGCCGCTTTCACAAATCCAGTGGGAGAATCGATGATTGCCTTCAGGTGAACAATGGTGATCTGGTTCGCGGTGAATTCTCGATCGAGATGATCAAGCAACGGACCCAGCATCACGGCTGGTGAACTGGAGACACTGGGCTCAATCGTCACCTGCAAGTTCAGCCACGCCAAGGCAGCTTCGGCGCGCGCATATTGCTCGTAGTCGATGTCCAGAATCTCGCTCCCCACGCTCAAGCTGCCGGAAAAGATTTCATCGAGCCACGCTGCGACGCCTTGACCGCTTCGAGCACTGACCTGGCGCACATGTCGTGCTGAAATTTGCGGGCAATCTGGATAGAGATCCGATTTTGCCCAGCAAATAAGATCGGCTTCCTCCAATTGTTTGTGAAAAAGAAAGCTGAGATCGGGATCGGCACCGTCTGCCAGCAAACTCCGCGCTCGCTCTCGATCAACCAACACAGAAAAGGGAGCCAGCCGAAATTCATCGCGATATTCCAGCAATGGGTGCAGGATGGTCGCTGAGATATCCGTGCAGCTGCCCACCGGTTCGGCGAAAATGACATCCGGTTGAAATTCGCGCAGCTCACCCATGACGCGAAGCAGATCGGAAAGCTTGCAGCAAAAGCAGCCGCCTGTCACTTCACCGGCTTGCATTCCACTTTGCGTGGCGTAGCCGGTATCGACCAGCACGTTTCCCTGGTCATTCAGTATCACGGCGCTGCGAATGCCGCGGCGTGATACCTCCTTTGCAGCAGCTAGGATTAATGTCGTCTTTCCTGCGCCAAGGAAACCGCCAACCATCGCGATCCAAGGCTTGGGGGCAGCGGTGGCGGTCGTCATGCCTTCAACTCAATCTGAAGCGTGTGGCCTTCGGATAACTGAACCGGTGACTCGAAATGGAAAACGCTGGTTCCGTTTTGCTTTTCCATCGAATGTATAACAACACTGCTGTTGTTTCGAGCATTCGCCGACGATCCTGACCCTGAAATTTCGCAGGAGCGGCACGAAAGCGTGCCTGCCAACACCTGAATGCTGAAGCGAGTTCCACTCGCAGAGATGGGTCTGTAGGCAAATGTTCCCCAACCCGTTGCAGTCGACCAGAAAGAATCGAAATTCTTGTGAGCCGTGCGCGGTATCGCCACGATCGAGGCGTTCGCTGCATCGAATTGAAACCCGCTGAGCGCAACAAAGCTGGTCCAGGAAGCCATGGCGCGCGCATAGTGGTGGCCGCACTCGGCTTCATCCCACGGGCTACGTTTTTCACCGTCGTACCTGGAGCGAACGTTGTGGATGCACTCAACACCTTCCTCGACCATTCCGGAATAAATCATCAGCGCGGCGGTGGCGTGTTCAAATCCCGTCATCACTTCAGCAAAATACGGGAAGGGTATGCGCGGACGCGGCGCTTTGCCGTAGTCGCAGATGACCATGGCGGCCTCGTCGTTCAGGGCAAAGGTTCGTTCCACGTTGTCGTGATCGATCAGCGTGCGTTTGCAGTTGTAGGCGTAAATGGATCGAAGGGTCGTTTGTACGTTTGCCGGCGAAACCAACGGACCCAGGTTCGTAACGTGCGCAAGATATTGGCCGAGCAGTTGATCGATCAGGCAGCCATTTCCAACCTGATATTGAGGGTCTCCTGTTTCTTCTGCTCCCATACCGCCGCGCAAATGCGGAGCGATCTTGCTTGCGGGCAGACCGCGAATGTCCTGGATGTAAAATTCGCCATTGAAAAGGTGAGCGTCGATCCACGGGCTACCCTTGTCGAAGAGTTTGCGATATTCAGCGGCGGATGCCGTGTCGCCGACCGCACGCGCCATCTCTTCTCCGGCGCGCAGTGCGCCGAGGTAGTAAATTCCGCACAGAGGATTTGGACCGTAAAACTCTACGTCGTAGGTATTGTGTTGGACGCCGGTTAGCACGCCAGATTTGTCTGGGTCCCAGCCACCCGGCTCCCATGCGAATGCAATTGCCTTTTTTATCTTGGGCCACCGATCCTGCAGCCACGCATTGTCACCGGATAGCTGCCAACCCAGATAGGCATGCATGATCTGGCCCATCTGCCCGTCCGCCGCAACCAGCGGGAATCGGGGGTGCCCGTCGGGAAGCAGTTGTCGTAAGCGGATTCCGCCGGCGTCGTCCTCAGAGTAGCCAAAAGAAACATTCCGCAAAGATCGGGCAAACGACGGGAAAAGAAACTGCGTGGCGGTCTCATAGTTCCATACATGGGTGCAATTTCCAAAGCAACAACCAAGCGCATCGTTGCTGCCTTCAAAGCCGTGGAATTCTCCATCGGCGGTACGGAAGCATGTGGTGGAAGCCAGAGTCGACAGGTTGGCGCTGGCGGCCTCCTTCACAACATCAGGCAGAGTGCTCGCTCTGAATGTATTGGCGAAAGCGCGAGTGCGTGTTTCCAGTCGCGGCAAATGGGTCGCGGTATATTGCGCGGCTTCCCATGCATCCTTGAAGCGCGTGGCGTAGTAGTTGCCGATAATCGTGCCTCCTTTCCCCGGAGGAGCCGACCATCCGCACCAGTCTGGTGTGCGATTGGGAAAGTGCCACGCAAGCAAAAACGTGACGGTGCCGGACTGACCGGGAGGAATCGTCGTTTGCTGGCAGAGTGCGCCTACAGCATTGCGCTGTGTCGGTTCGACGCCCAACTGGCCATGATTCGAAAACTCATCCCAAAACAATAGTGGAGCTGTCCACCACGCTTCCTTTGGCCATCCGCGCCAGTACGTCACGTTCGTTTTGTCGCCCGGAATAGCCGCTAAAACAAAACTGCCATGCATCGGATCTTCTGCCGACAATTCCGGATTGCTCATCAGCAGGCCTTCTAGTTGCTGGCCAGCACGATATTCATTCAGGCGCTTATCGGCGGTTACAAACGGACTGCTTTTCGCAGGATTGGATGCCACAGGGTTATCGATCGAGAAGGCGATGCCCACTTTGACAGCCGCCAATCCTGGATTCGTCACACTGTACCGCAGCACGGCGACGGGAAGACCAGAGTCATCTGGATCGTGCGGAATGAAGGGAGAGAACGCGTCGAGTTCGACCTTCACGGGGAGCCGGCGATCTTGAAAATCAATGTGTGCGAGCGGATATTCTCCGGTGAACTTCGCCCCTTCCAGTCGGCTCAGCCCCGGAGCATTGTTCGAACCAAGTCCGGACTCTCCCTGGTAAGGAGGTAGAATGCGCGATTCGAGTACATGTGCGATCGGTTTAGAGTTGCCGGATTGAATCCAGATTGAGGGAAATGCATACGCAGGCGAGCCACCCTGGTTGGGGCGATTGAAAATCTCCCAATCGCGCAGTTGGCCGCGACCTCCCAGACCCAGACTGCCGGCGGCGACGCCGCCCAGCGGAAATGAAATCATTTTGAGTCGGCGGCCTTCGAACACGCGAGGGTAGGGAATTTCTGTCTGACCAGGCCGATGATCTTCGCCGAGGTTCTGAGCCCGGGTCGGCTGCGCCTGCATGGTTTCGGTCCAGTGGCCGGACTGGGTTGCTGCCCCAATCACTCCCGCCGCCTGTTTTAGAAAGTCACGGCGTGGCAGCTTGCTCTTTCCGCTCATTACTCCTCCTTCTGCGATTGCTGCTCGCCACGGTGCTTCGATTTCGGCCCGTTGTTGAATTCCAATATTGAGATGAATGTTGCAGCCGCTACGGGGTAGCGGCGTTGGAAGAGTGCGACAGCTGATTTTTCATCGCTTGCCTTAACTCCTGTTCGGCGTCGTCGCTCCAATACCTGCAGTCCAGCCGCAGAAAAACTGACGTGTAGGGAACGGTCAGCGTAGTTTTGAGAATCAAAATGTGGAACGTATCACCCGCTTGATTCATTTGGTGAATCAATTGTTCATGGAGTACAGAATGAACGGGGAGGGTTCCCAGTACAGCTTTGATTTCGCTTCGATATTGGGTGACTCCGCGAGCTTGCTGCTCCGTAATATAGGGAAGCTCCGCATCCATGAACACGACCGGCCTGACATGGCGGGAGTGAGCGACGGACTGTAGAACTTGCCACACCACGGTGAGCTGATCGGTGCTGGTTTCTATGGTTTCAATACCCGGAGACGTCTGCAACGGGTAGGCCGCATCGACGATGACAATCCAGTTGCGGTGCCCCAGGAGCGGCAATTCCTGCTGAACCTTCGTCTGCCACGGGGTAGGATTCACTGCGTGCATAGGCATCCAG
>JAJYBW010000254.1 GCA_021778815.1 Acidobacteriota bacterium
GCCAAAACGACATTCCCCGGACCGACGCCTGGCGTTTATCTGGCCCAGAAGAGCGATGTAAATCAAAGCAATGTGTGGATCGTGGGGCTGGGCACGGAGCGCAGCAATCCTGACTATTACGCGCTCAGCGTCATGAACACTGTGTTTAGCGGCGGTTTTGGATCACGCCTCTTCCAGGATGTGCGCACACGGCTGGGACTGGCCTACGCCGTCGAGGGAGCGTACGGCGCCAGCTACGATCATCCCGGACTTTTCTACGTGGCCGCCGGGACGAAAAGCGCAAGCACAGTCGCCGCGACCCAGGCGATGCTGCAGCAGATTGGCGAGTTGAAAACCGTCCCGCCGACCGCTGTGGAACTGCGGAACGCGAAGGACCAGGTGTTGAATTCCTGGGTATTCCACTTCGATTCACCGGAGAAAATCTTGCGCCAGCAGGCGACGCTTGCCTTCTTCGGCTATCCGCCCGACTTTATTGAGAAGTATCGGGATGGCATCGAGAAGGTGACGGCAGCGGATGTGACGCGCGTCGCCAACAAGTATGTCCACCCCTCGAAGCTGGCCATTTTAGTGGTTGGAAACGACGCGCAATTCGGCACCCCACTCTCAACTCTGGGGCCGGTGAAAACGCTCGACATCTCGATTCCGATGCCGCCAGGAATGAAGCAGCAGATGGGCCAGCAATAATGGCGTGAATCGCCGCTTTGTGACGGTGGTTTTTACCGGTGTCGCCCTACTCTTTTTCGAACTTCAGAGCCGCGGAGTTGATGCAGTAGCGCAGCCCTGTCGGCTTGGGGCCGTCGGGAAATACATGCCCGAGATGCGCGCCGCAACGAGCGCAGGTCGCCTCAACGCGACGCATCCCGTGGCTTACGTCTTCATGGTTCTCCACCGCGTCCGGCGAAACGGGGAGCCAGAAACTTGGCCAGCCCGATCCGGATTCAAATTTGGTGTCGGACTTGAATAGGGGCGCGTCGCAGGCCACGCAATGGTAGCTTCCGTCGTCGTGGTTCTTGTAGAGCGCACCAGAAAAAGCTGGCTCAGTCCCCTTTTGGCGAGTGATGTAATACTGTTCCGGCGTCAGTTGCTGACGCCACTCGTCCTCACTCTTCTGAATTTTTTCGGATTTTTGCGCGTTCTCGGTCATGGCTCCCTCGCTGACTTCAGACTATTCGCCCCGCTCACATCGTTCAACCCGGTTTGGCAGTCTTCGCACTGGTTGATATACTCACCAAGAAGCAGCAATCGGAAATCTTCATTTCCCTCCACTCGTGTGCAGAGTTCCCTTCTCGGAAAAATCTACACGGCCAGGTAGCTCAGTGGTAGAGCGCAGCCCTGAAAAGGCTGGCGTCGGGGGTTCAATTCCCTCCCTGGCCACCACAATTCACAAGCATCGCGGTGTTGCCGCCGTAACCTCCAACCGGCACGCACATTCACCCGCGCCTGGCTGGAATCGCGTCGACATTTTCGTCATCGGCAAGCCCTCGGACGTGCGCGCATTGGGAATCGAATCCGCGCGACACAGTAGAATTTAGAAAGTACCCTGAAAAATGCTTTGAGAATGGGACCAGATGCAGGAAACACTTTCCAGAAAAGTTGAGTTGTTCGACACCAGTCTTCGGGATGGGATGCAGCAACCTAACCTCGAAATTTCCATACCGAATGCGATCAGCCTGCTGCAACGCATGGGCGGTTTTGGTGTGCATTACGCGGAAATTGGATTCGCTGGAGCGAATCAGTTCGTCGGTGATCTGACACGTGCTCTCGGGTCGATCGACACGCGGGCAACGAAACTGGCGCTGTTTGGCAGGACCCGGGGTCGTGGCACCAAGGTGGAGGAATGGCCGGACGTTCAATTCATGGTGCGCCACAAGGATCGCGTCTCGGTCGCGGTTGTCGTCGTCAAATCCCGACTGCTGGATGTGGTTCGGTCCTTGGAAACGACACCGGAAGAAAATCTGCAAATGGTCTACGAGACCATCGCGTGCCTGCAGGACCACGGCCTTGAAGTGATCGTAGACCTGGAACATGCCATGGATGCGGCTTGCGGTCGCCGCGAAAACGGCGCTGCTTGCGATGCGGAATTCAGCAAACGCAGCCTGGATTATTTCAATCAGATCACGGCCCAATGTGTGCGCCAGAACGTGAGTCGACTGGTTGTTTGCGACACGACAGGCGGCGCAGGTCCGGAGGAAGTGACCCAGGTGATGAGCTGCCTGACCTGGGCGTATCCCAGCGTCAAGTTTGGATTTCATGGTCACACCGACCGCGGTCTGGGAGTCGCCAATACTCGAGCTGCGATTTTCGCCGGCGCGGCGCAAATTCAAGGCACACTGGTCGGAACCGGGGAGCGGTGCGGCAACGTGAACCTTACGACCGTAATTGGAGGCATGCAATTGAGAGGTGAGGCGGAATTTGTCTCGCCTGAGTCGCTGACCGGACTGACCGGACTGGCTCATTCCGTGTACGGAGCGTTTGGACTGGAAGTACCGCACGGCGCCGCCATTGTTGGCCAAGGTGCGTTTGGCACCTGGGCCGGCATGCACGGTAGCAGCGAGCGAAAGAATCCGGGCGCTTACCTTTGGTGCAATCCTGAAAAAGTTGGCGCCAGTGCAGTGATCGGCGTCAATGGTCAGTCGGGAAAAGCCAATATCATGCTGCTGTCGGAATCGATGGGCATTCCGCTGAATGCCACTCAGGCGCAGGCTCTGATCGACGCCAACCAATCCATGATCGACGGCGGCGGATTCACAGCGAGCGAAATTTCGTTCCGACTGGCCTGTATCCGTGTGTTGAAGACGCTACCAAACAGCTTCAGCGTGAAGAGTTGGAAAGTGCTCGATGAATCGGACGAGGCGGGAAACAGGTCGGTGCGGGCTTCCATGTCCTTGCAATTGGGCGACTCCACCATCATCGAGACAACGGCGGAGGGTGCAGGTCCTGTCGACGCACTCAGCAAAGCGATGCGGAAAGAATTGGAACGATGGCATCCGACCATGAAACAGATGCGTCTGGAGACCTTCAGCGTCACCGCCATTGATATTTCCGCGCATGATACGGCGGCCCACGTACGCGTGACGGTCAGCTTCCAGGCAGACGGGCATGAGCCATGGACGACCGCCGGCGTCAGCAGCGATTTGAACCAGGCTGCCCTGATGGCGATTCTGGACGGCTTCCATTTTTGGCTGTTGAAGAATCCCGACTAAGCGATGTGTTCGCTGAAACCTGGAGCGGATTGATTCTTTCGTTTGCGATCTATCCTCGATTGCGCGAGAAACAGCCTTGACCCGTCCTGCTGAATTGTTTGACGTGCGGCAGTTTCACGTTGGGGGCATACTACTGCGTAGAGGATTTTGATCATGTCGTGCCATCTCTCACGCCGTAGTTTTGTGCTGTCGGCGGCCGCAGCCGTCGCCGCCAAAAGTTTTTGGGGTGACCTTGCCATTGCGGCCGATCTTCATCCGTCAAACCTGCTATCGCAATTCGGCTATGGCGATGTGATCCTGGCGGACTGAAGTGTCCGGTATGTTTCATGGTTTCCCTCCGTCACCTGCCTCAACTGATTTAGGAGAGGCCGGAAGCAGGATGTAGCAGGTAACCGTGGAATATCCAACCGACGTAGCATGAATTCAACAAAAACCGCTAGGCCACGATCTTTCCTGGCGACTGGAAGGTCCATCGTGGCCGGGGTAACATGAGGGAAGATATATGCCCGTCGCCGCCGAAATCCAGCCGAATGATTACAGCCTGGTGGGAAAGAACACGATTCTTGCCATCCAGCAGGGTCTGGCTGAGGCGACCTGGTACACATCGCCGGTTCCCCGCGACAAGATGCGCGAATTGCTGGAGCGCAGGGATGGTCCCCCGCTACGGGATACCATTCTGTGGTTCTCACTGCTCATCTTCTTCGGCGCCTGCGGCGCGGTGCTGTGGGGAACGTGGTGGGCGATTCTTCCCTTCCTGGCGTACGGCGCCATGTACGCTTCCAGCTCGGATTCTCGCTGGCACGAGTGTGGCCATGGGACGGCCTTTAAGACAGATTGGCTGAATAACGCGCTGTACGAAGTCGCGTCGTTCATGGTGCTGCGGGAATCCGTTCCCTGGCGATGGAGCCACGCTCGCCACCATAGCGACACCATCATCGTCGGACGTGATCCGGAAATCGCCGTACCTCGGCCGCCGAATATTCTCGCCATGATTCTTTCCTTCTTCGACCTGAAGGAGATGCCAATCTACTTTCGCCACGTACTATTGCACTCGACTGGACGGCTCACGCCGGAAGAAAAGACTTACATCCCGGAATCTGAATATCGCAGCGTATTTTTGCGGGCTCGCATCTACTTACTGATTTATCTAGGAGTGATCGGACTGTCGATCTACTTGCGCAGCCTTCTTCCGCTGATGTTTATTGGCTTGCCGAACTTATACGGCTCCTGGCTCTACCATATTTATGGATATACGCAGCATGCGGGTCTGGCCGAGAATGTCCTCGATCACCGGCTGAACTGCAGAACGCTGTATGCAAACCCGATCCATCGCTACTTGTACTGGAACATGTTCTACCACGTGGAGCACCACATGTTTCCGCTGGTGCCCTACTACAACCTGCCCAAGCTGCACGACCTGGTGAAGGACGACATGCCCACGCCGTATACCGGGCTGGTGGATGCCTGGCGCGAGATCATCCCGGCAGTGCTGCGGCAGGTGAAAGATCCTGCCTACCATGTGAAGCGCAAGCTACCCACGCCAACGCTTCCTTCGGAGGCGCCGCCGACGTCCCATATCTTTACGGCAAAGGGTCAGCCCAGGAACGGCTGGGTAGAGGTCTGCGCCAGTTCCTTCCTGAGAAATGAAGATGTCATCCGCTTCGACCATGACAAGAAGACCTATGCTATTTACCGCACTGCGGATGGCAGCCTGTACGCGACCGATGGTATGTGTACGCACGCCAATAGTCATCTGGCGGACGGCTTTGTCACCGGGAACTTAATTGAATGCGCTAAGCATAACGGACGCTTCAATATCATGGACGGATCGCCACAACGCGCGCCGGTCTGTGTGGCTCTAAAAACTTATACGGTCAACGAGCACGATGAAAAGATTTTTCTGGACGTAACATCGGCCGGCGGTTGCGGACTTACAGCGCCTGCGACAACTTACAAGTTTCGGGTTGTCAGTAACGAAAATGTCGCTACCTTTATCAAAGAACTGGTACTGGAACCGGAGCCCGGTTCGCCGATACTGAACTATCAACCCGGCGATTACATCCAGTTCGACATTCCCGCCTACGGAGAATTACCATTTCACAAAATTTCAGTCGCGGAGCGCTTTACTGAAGTGTGGAAGACGCAGCGGGTATTCGAGTTTCGTGCGGCGAATGATATTCCAGTGCGGCGAAATTATTC
>JAJYBW010000255.1 GCA_021778815.1 Acidobacteriota bacterium
ACTTTGAGCAACTTTCGCCTAGTCATCAAGTTGAATCGAAAACGACTACTAAACTTCGCGCACTTTAGTTTCTTGTGCCTGACTTTATAAACAACTGTATGTGCTGGAATTATCTGACTGAGTCTACCCCATTTCAGGCAAGAAGACGATAAAAAAACTTCCGTCATCTGTACAAAAAAGGAGGGATCAGATAGGTCACTTGTCTCTGTCGAAAACGTGGGGCCGGCTGGAACGACCGGGCAAAGCAAAGCCTCCCAAACTACTACAGAATGATGTGGCGGGTTGGCGATCCACAGCAGGGAGGGGTTCCGATTTTCCTTGCGGAGGGACGGTAGCGACTGCGGACTGCACGATTTCGACACTCGGGTGTTAGCTAGTCGGGCACGTCGGTCTGGTGCAGCGGGGTGCCAGCGGCATCTTTGGGGGCGACGATGGGTGGGGCAGTCACCGGCCACTCGATCCCGATCGCAGGATCGTTCCAGCGGATGGTGCGTTCCGAGGCCGGCGAGTAAAAGTCGGTGGTTTTGTAGAGCACGTCCGCGAACTCGGACAGAACTAGAAAGCCGTGGGCGAAACCGGGAGGAATCCACAGCATTTCGGGCGTCTCCGCACTCAGTTCGACGCCGACCCACTGGCCAAAATAGGCGGAAGAACGGCGAACATCGACGGCAACGTCAAAAATTCGGCCGGCGACGGCACGCACCAGTTTGCCCTGGGCATGCTGCAGCTGAAAGTGGAGGCCTCGCAAGACATGCTGCCGTGAACGGGACTGATTGTCCTGGACAAAGTGGGAGGGAAGGCCGGCTTTCTGGAAAGTGGCCTCGTTCCAGGTTTCGGCAAACCAGCCGCGGTCATCGGAGAAGATTCGAGGGCGCAGCTGCAGCACGCCGGGCAGGCGGGTGGACAGAACTTCCATGAAAGAAAGTGTATCGCGGGTCCGAGACCGACGCTTTGTCCATATCCGGTAGACTGAATTTTCAGGGTTTCAGTGCTGGAGGGGGACTCCAGTGAGGTGCGGCACCGGACAGCCGCGTGGAATCAAACCTGGTTAAGGATGAATGATTTGACGGAATCTTCTTGGACGCAATCCCCGGTTGTTGTGACTGGGGGGGCTGGATTTATCGGTTCGAATTTTGTGCTGGACTGGCTGGAAGATGCCGCGTCTGCCGCTTCTTTGGTCAACGTCGATTGCCTGACGTATGCGGGCAACCTGAAAAATCTGGAGCGGGTGTCGACGCATCCAAAGTACACGTTTGTTCGTGCAGATATTTGCGATCAAAGCCGGATGAAGGCATTGCTCGAAGAATATCGTCCGCGCGCGATTGTGCATTTCGCTGCGGAGAGCCACGTGGATCGCTCGATCCTGGGGCCGGACGCTTTTGTCGAGACGAATGTGCGAGGAACGTTCGTATTGCTGGAAGCAGCGCGGGCCTATTGGAAGCAATTGCCGGAGCCAGAGCAGGGGGGATTTCGGTTTCTTCATGTCTCCACCGACGAGGTGTATGGTTCGCTGGGGGCAGATGATCCGGCGTTTTGCGAGACCACGCCCTATTCGCCGAACAGTCCGTACTCGGCGACCAAGGCGGCATCCGATCACCTGGTGCGGGCCTACTTTCACACCTACGGTCTGCCGACGATGATTACGAATTGCTCGAATAACTATGGGCCGTATCATTTTCCGGAAAAACTGATCCCGCTGATGATTACGCATGCGCTGGAGGGCAAGCCGCTGCCGATCTATGGCGATGGATTGAATGTGCGCGACTGGCTTTATGTGCGCGATCATTGCGCGGCGTTGCGACTGGTGCTGGACAAGGGTAGGCCCGGAGAAACTTATAACGTTGGCGGCAGAAACGAGCGCAGCAATCGCGAAGTCGTGGAAACGATCTGCGAAATCCTGGATGAGCTGCGACCGAGTTCCCCGCACCGCCCGCACAAGCAGCTGATCCGTTTTGTGAAGGACCGACCGGGACATGATCGGCGTTATGCCATTGACGCGACCAAGCTGGAGCAGGAGCTGGGATGGCGAGCGCAAGAAACATTTTCGACCGGGCTGCGCAAGACCGTGGAGTGGTACCTGGACCATCCAGACTGGATTGCGGATGTGTTGAGCGGTGGCTATCGCGCATGGATCGAGCAGAACTACGACGGTCGAGTGAACGAGCCAGCGTGACCTGGACAGCGTAGAGTCGAGGAATAAAGGAGCAAGCGTGCGCGGAATTATTCTGGCTGGTGGATCGGGAACGCGGTTATATCCACTGACAATTGCGGCCAGCAAACAGTTGCTGCCGGTCTATGACAAGCCGATGATCTACTATCCGCTGTCGGCGCTGATGCTGGCGGGGATTCGCGACGTATTGATTATTTCTACTCCCGAAGACACACCGCGATTTTCTGCGCTGCTGGGAACGGGCGAGCAGTGGGGACTGAAGTTTGAATATGCGGTGCAGCCCGAGCCGGGCGGATTGGCGCAGGCGTTTTTGATTGGAGAGCGTTTTGTCGATGGCCAGCGGTCGGCGCTGGTGCTTGGCGACAACATATTTTACGGTCACGATCTTTCCGGAATGTTGCAGACAGCCGCGCGAAGGGAAGAAGGCGCGACCGTGTTTGCGTATCCGGTGCAAGACCCCGAGCGGTATGGTGTGGTGGAGTTCGACGGAAATCGGCGGGCGATTTCGATCGAAGAGAAACCGCCGAAGCCGAAGTCCCGTTTCGCAGTGACGGGGGTGTATTTCTACGATCAGCAAGTGGTGGAAGTGGCGAAGTCGCTGAAGCCTTCTCCGCGCGGGGAGTTGGAAATTACCGATGTGAATCGCTGGTACCTGGAGCGTGGACAACTGCATGTAGAAGTGCTGGGGCGCGGGTTTGCGTGGCTGGACACGGGCACGCAGGATTCGCTGATTGAGGCGGCCAGCTTTATCCAGACGATTGAAAAGCGGCAAGGCTTGAAAATAGCTTGCCCGGAAGAGATTGCGTATCACCTGGGCTACATCGACGCCGGCCAGATGGAGCGGCTGGCGGCTAAGCTGGGCAAGAGCGGGTATGGAAATTATTTGTTGCAGGTATTGCGCGAGGCGGATGTATGAAAGAAAAACATTCTGGCGGCCTGCGAATCCTGTTGACCGGACGTGATGGGCAGGTAGGGCGCGAACTGAGCCGCACGCTTTCGAAGCTGGGCGAAGTGACGGCCACGGGTCGCGATGAACTCGATCTGACATCGGACTATGCGATCGGCGATATGGTGCATGAGGTGCGGCCGCAACTGATTGTGAATGCGGCGGCTTATACCGCGGTGGATAAAGCGGAGAGCGAGCCGGACTTTGCGCATCGCATCAATGCGGAGGGGGTAGCAACGCTGGCTTCGGCGGCGAAAAGTGTGGGCGCGGCGGTGATTCACTATTCCACGGACTATGTGTTTGATGGCAGCAAAGAGACGCCCTATGTGGAGACTGACCGGCCGCATCCGCTGAGCGTGTACGGAAAAAGCAAATTGGATGGAGAGAAGGCGCTGGCGGCAGCGGGCATACCGTATCTGATTTTGAGGACGAGCTGGGTGTATGGCGGTGAGGGGAAAAATTTTCTGCTGACCATCCTGCGGTTGGCGATGGAACGGCACGAACTGCATGTTGTGAATGATCAGATTGGCGCGCCAACATGGTCGCGCGACCTCGCCAAGGCAACTGCATCGATTGCGGAGAAATGGCATCACGATAAGTTTGCGACGGCGAAGTCAGGGGTGTACCACATCGCGGCGGCGGGGAAGACCAGTTGGTTCGGCTTTGCGGAAGAGGCTATTCGGCTGCGCTCTGCGTCCGCAGCGGCGCAAGGAGAAAAATTCGCGCGGTTGGTGCCGATTCCTTCTTCAGATTATCCGACGCCGGCGGAGCGGCCGAAGAATTCCCAGTTGGATTGCGCGAAGTTGGCACGGGAATTTGATTGCAGCTTGCCGGAGTGGAAGACATCCTTAGCTGCGGTGATGCGCGCATTGAAGTAAAGCGCAGCGCAAAACCCGATCAGTCCAGATCGAAGTCGCGTAACGGGCGAGACTCACTGGGTGACTCCTTGGCGCGGCGCAGCGCTTCAGAGAATTTCTTTTCCAGCACATCATCCTTATTCTTCTCGGCTTCCACGGACTGACGGAAGAGCGCTTGCTTGCGTTCTTCCTGATCTTTCAGCGCGCGGGTAGCCGCCTCAAAATCTTCAAACGTCTTCTTCCGCGGCGCGGGTGTGTGAGCGATGACGGCGTGGGTGGTTGCGTCCACCTTGACGATGGCACCGCAGTCGGGACAGGTGATATCAAAAATGTTGGAAGTCTTGTCAGTCATGGCTGATCCCTTCTGCGATTTGCAACTCCGCATCAGGATACAACTTTCTCGTTCATGCCAGTTTCAGCGCAGCTTCGTCGACCCGGGCGCTGGCGATGTGCTCTAGCAGGCTGCGATTGCGGATCGTCAGGACGCGACCGCGCTGTTCGATGATGCGTTCTTTGCGCAGCTTGGCCAGGGTACGAGTGATGGATTCGCGGGTGGTGCCGAGTTGTTGCGCGATCTCTTCCTGGGTGTGCTTCAGATGGACCTTGTCGGTCTGCGGTTTATCTTCAGGGCAATTGAGGCCGAGCAGAAAGCGCGCCAAATTTGCCAGTAGCGATGGTGCAAGGGAGAGACGCCGGATCGCATTCAGGATGCAGCTGTGTTGTTGTGCCAGTTCGTCGAGTGCGGCGCGGAATTGGGTCTCGTGATTGTTGAGGAATTCCAGGAAATCGTCCCGTCGCACCAGGTCGAGATCGCAGGGTTCGACGGTCACGGCGGAAACCTGCCGTGGAGTGCCAGAGATGACCGAGCTGAGTCCTAGCAACTCGCCGGGGGCGGCCAGGTACAGGATGACCGTGCGGCCCAGTTCGGAATTCATGGCCACTTTGGCGCGGCCTTTGCGCAGGATGAAAATTCCATTGGCCTCGTTGCCCTCTTGAAAGACAGTAGAGCCTCCGGGCAATGAGACACGAAAGGCAAGGGAGTTCAGTTCCTGGCGAAGCGCGGGAGTCAATCGGCTGGTTAACAAATGTTCCTGCATGCGGCAGGTCTCGCAGTGTTGCGACGTATGAAAATCGATCATTGAGCTTTCTTCTCGGGACGAGGGTTTTTGCCTGCAAGCGGCAAACGATGAACCGAATTTTTGGAATTGCGTCGTTGATGAGGTCAACATGCAAAGGTGGGATGCGAATTCGCCGGGGAGAGATTGAGAGGAAAAGTGCGAAAATCGCCAATTTTAAAGGAAACGTGGGGCAACTAAAACAAAAGTGGTGCATCGTGAGAGGGGCTTATAGAAAGAGAGCGTGGTGGCCGCAATGTCCGGTACGCGCCTGCTCGACGAGAGTGTCGATCAAAGG
>JAJYBW010000256.1 GCA_021778815.1 Acidobacteriota bacterium
ATCCGAGATTGAAGCGAACGTTCCCGGCTGCGTGTTGGAAATGGTTCCCAACCCCAGCCCGTCAGGTCAGCATTCGCTGCGGATCGATCCCGCACACGCAGTCGCCATTGCCACCTTCCTGCGCGATGCTGACGAACTCCGCTTCGACTACTGCTCCAACGTCACCGGTATCGACTGGCCGGGCAAAGAAATCTCAGAAAAAGTGAAGGTGAAAAAAGAAGTCGACGGCGTGGAACAAGAGGTCGAAGAGGTCCGCAAATCCACGACCCTCGGCTATCTTGAAGTCGTCTATCACCTGTTCTCGATGGAGAAAAAGCACGGTCCCGTCATTCTCCGCATGAGCACCGAAGACCGCGCCCAGCAAGTCCATCTGCCGTCGCTCACTCCCGTTTGGAAAAGCGCGGAATTTCAAGAGCGGGAAATCTTCGACCTCTACGGCGTTATCTTCGACGGACATCCCGATCTGCGCCGCATATTAATGTGGGACGGTTTCAAGGACCATCCCATGCGCAAGGACTACGTCGAACCCGATGATTACGAGTATGAGCCGACGGCGCACGACGAAGTCCTGGAACGCGCCCGCCAACATCGCACCGTGATGGGGGCGCTATGAGTACAGTGACCGAGCCCGTTCGCACTCGGCCCACATCGGTTGCCGATGCCGGTGAGAGCCAGTTGCTCGAGCTCTCCATGGGCCCGCAGCATCCCTCCACCCACGGCGTCTTTCGCATGGATGTGGTGCTCGACGGCGAACGGGTGATGAAGCTGAAGCCGGTGTTTGGCTACCTGCATCGCAATCACGAAAAAATTGCCGAGCACGAAACCTATCTCGGCTCCATGCCCTACACCGATCGGCTCGACTATATATGTTCGCTCACCAACAACTGGGCCTATGCGCTGGCAGTCGAGAAGCTGGCGGGCATTCAGGTTCCGGAGCGCGCCGAATATATCCGCGTCATTACTGCCGAGCTGACTCGCTTCCTGAATCACGGTGCCCTCATTGGATTTCTGACCCAGGATATGGGCGCCAGCGGAACCCCGCTGATGTATGCCTTCCGCGAGCGCGAAACCATTCTCGATCTGTTCGAGTCGCTCACCGGCGCGCGCATGATGTGCAACTACATGCGCTTCGGCGGTTGCCGTGTCGACCTGCCCGCGGGCTGGCTCGACCAGGCGCGAAAGTTTGTCGCAACCCTACCGCGTTTTCTGGACGAGTTTGAACGGCTCCTGGCCACCAACGAAATTTTGATGGCTCGCACCCAGGGCGTCGGCATCATGTCGAAAGAACTCGCCATCAACGCCGGCGTCACCGGCCCCATCCTGCGGGCTTCCGGCGTCAATTACGATCTGCGCAAAGTGGACAAGTACGGCATTTACGACCGATTCGCTTTCAAGATTCCGCTGGGCGAACATGGCGACACCTACGATCGATACATGATCCGGCTGCTGGAGATGCGCGAGTCGGTCAAGATCCTGAACCAGGCGCTCAAAGATATTCCGGAAGGCCCCATCATCGATCCAAAGACAAAGATTCGCGGATTCAAGCCCAAGCCCGGCGAAGCCTACGGACGCATTGAATCCCCCAAAGGCGAGCTTGGTTTTTATCTGGTCAGCGATGGCACGGCCAATCCGTATCGTTATCGGGTGCGTTCCTGCTGCATGGTGAACCTGACCGTGCTGGAGCAACTGTGCATCGGGCATAATGTGGCCGATGTGGTGGTGATTTTAGGAAGTATTGATATTGTGATGGGCGAAGTGGATCGATAGGCGACGATTCTGTCTGGTCGGTGGCCCATTCAAGCCGCTTTTGGGCTTGAGTGGGGTTGAATAGAAATTGTTATTCCGACCGTATCGATGTAATTAGAAATTGTCGAGGTTGACTCTGTGTTTGGTGAAGGCATCCTGAAGGGACTGGCGGAAACGGCCCGAAATTTTCTGGGCAGCTATGTCAGCAAAAATCGACTGACCACCGTTCAGTATCCTGAAGAACGGTTGCCGCAGATTGAGGCATACCGGAATTTTCCCTTCCTCGTCTACGACGGCGATGATTGGCAACAGGGGCTGCGTTGCGTCTCCTGCTTCATCTGCGAGAAAGAATGCCCTCCGAAATGCATCATCATTGAAAAAAGTACAGACAAGAAGCCGGATGCCGTCGGTAAGCCTCAGTTCTATCCCAAGGTTTTCAACATCGATGTCTCCGTCTGCATGAGCTGCCAGATCTGTGTTGAGGTCTGCCCCTTCGATGCCATTAAGATGGATACCGACTACGAGTTGAGCACCACCAACCGCTTCAGCGCGCTGCTGTGGGACAAGCATCGCCTCGCCAAATCGAACGAGCATTATCACAAGATTCACCCTACGGAAGCCGCCGCAGTCGACGCGGCGCTGGCCACCGAGCGCGCCAAAGTAGCCGCCAAAGCCAAGGCAGCCGCCGAAGCCAAGCCCGCCGCCGCTCCGGCGACCAACCCCAACGGCGCCAGCACAACTGCTGCTGATAAACCTGTCCCAACGGCGAGCGAGAAATGATCCCGACCCCCGTCCAGCAAGCCGACCAGATTTTTGTTACGTTGCAGCATCGCCTCGTCAGCTATCTGCCGGCTGCATTTCAATCCGTCGCCGATGTCATCCTTTCTGTCATCGCCATTGTGCTGGTGTTTGCTCTCTTGTTCGCCGTCACCACGGTGCTGGAGCGCAAAGGTCTGGGCAGAATCCAGAATCGCTACGGTCCCAATCGCGTCGGGCCTGCCGGCTTTTTCCAGCCGCTTGCCGATGGAGTCAAATCACTCACCAAAGAAGACCTGGTTCCCCGCACCGCTGACCAGATGGTCCACTTTATGGCGCCGGTGCTGCTGGTGCTCGCCGCATTCCTCGCTTACGCGGTATTGCCCGTCGGCCGCAACATGGTGCTGGCGAATTTGAATGCCGGCATCCTGTTCTTTTTTGCCGTGGGCACGCTGGTGGAACTGGCGGTCTTCATGGCAGGATGGTCCAGCCGCAATAAATATTCGCTGCTCGGGGCCATGCGCGCCATTGCCCAGATGATCAGTTATGAAGTGCCGCTGGTGCTCGCCTCAATCGTGGTCATCATGGCCGCCGGCTCGCTCTCTACCGTCTCCATCGTCGACATGCAGACCGGCTACTCCGGGATCTGGCCGCATTGGTTCCTCTTCACGCCCTGGGGAATTGCAGGATTCATCCTGTTCATGATCGCCGCTACCGCCGAGTCGAACCGTTCTCCGTTCGACCTGCCGGAAGGCGAATCGGAAATCATCGCGGGCTATTACATTGAATATTCCGGCTTCAAGTTTGCCCTGTTCTTTCTCGGGGAATACCTCGGCATGTTTGCCACCAGCGGACTCGCCATCACGCTGTTCCTGGGCGGATGGGCGGCGCCGTTTTCATTCCTCACATGGATTCCGTCGTATCTCTGGTTCTTTGCAAAGCTGTTATTGCTGATTGTGATCTTCATCTGGATTCGCGGCACGCTGCCCCGTCTGCGCATGGATCAATTAATGAGTTTTGCGTGGCAATTTATGCTGCCGATGACGCTGATCAACGTGTTCGTTGCGGGCGTCTGGCACTTTATGCCCGCAGGGGTGATACGCTGGGGGGTCTGCGCGCTGGTGCTGGTCGTCCCAGCCTTCCTGCTCAGTCGCGGTCTGAAGCAAGGAAAAAAGTTTGCCGCGAGAACGTATCGGTTTGCGGAGTAATTTTCGTGATGGGTGTCACTGCCGATCGTATGCAGACTGTGACAGTCTGATCTTCGGTCACTGAAAGAGTTGGAACCACCTTGGAGAACTCGTCGAACCTGACATGACAGCGACCTTCCTCATCCTTGCCGCCATCACCATCGCCGGAACCGTGGCTGCGATGGCCATGCGGAATCTGATTCATTGCGTGCTGGCCCTGACCCTGGGCTTTGCTGGACTGGCGGCCCTGTATCTGCAACTGGGCGCGCAATTCGTCGGCCTCACGCAGATTCTCGTGTACGTCGGCGCGGTCGCCATCCTGGCGGTCTTTGTCATCATGATGACGCAGCACCCCACACAAACTACCGAGTCGATTTTTTCTTCCTTCTGGTTTTCTGGGAGTCTGATCGCCGCGCTGGTGTTTGCCGTCCTCGGTTGGGCGATCCATTCCAGCCGCCTCCCTTACGGCATCGCGCCGCCGCACGCCGAGGCCGCCGTCCAGCCCATCGGCGACGCCCTGATGCACAAATATGTTTTGCCATTGGAGATTATGGGGCTGCTGCTCACCGCCGCGCTGATTGGCGCCGTCGTGCTAGCGATCCATGAAAAGCGGAGGTCCGCATGAGCTCGCTCAGCAGCTATCTCCTCGTCTCTGCACTCATCTTTTCCATCGGCCTGGCGGGCGCATTGACGCGCCGCAGCGCCATTCTGGTCTTGATTGGCATTGAGCTGATGCTCAACGCCGCCAACCTGAACTTCATCGCCTTCTGGCGCTACGGACCAAACCCGCAAGCGCTGACCGGTGTGATGTTTGCTATCTTTTCCATCGGCATTGCCGCAGCCGAAGCCGCCGTCGGCCTCGGCATTATCCTGGCCGTCTATCGCCATTCGAAAACCACTGAATTAGACCAGATGAATTCGATGAAAGGTTGAGACAGGAACGAACGACTTTTGTTGTGCACTATTTTCGAACCCTAAACTTTGACTGCGAATACCCATCGTAGATTTTCAACTGCTTTTCAACCTTTGAGACCCGATGACCTGGATTGTTCAAAACCTGTGGCTGGTGCCCGCATTGCCAACAGTGGCAGCCGGAATCAGCGCGTTGGCGCGACGGCGCAATCGCGTCCTGGCCGCGGCGCTCGCCATCGGCTCCATGTCTGTCTCCTTCCTGCTGTCCGTCGTCGCGTTCGCGCATGTTCTTTCTCTCAGCAATCAAGGATTGGAAACCCGCCAGGTTGTCGATTTCCGTTGGTTCCAGTTCGGCAATGAGTGGTTGAAGCTTGGCTGGATGCTCGATCCGCTGACCGCGGTCATGCTGGTCATGGTCACATTTGTCGGCCTCCTGATCTTTATCTACAGCGTCGGCTACATGGAGCACGACGAAAATTTCACCCGCTTCTTCTGCTTTCTCGCACTGTTTGCCGGGGCCATGCTCGGCGTCGTCATCTCCAACAGCCTGCTGCTGCTGTTCATGTGTTGGGAACTGGTCGGACTCACCTCCTACCTGCTGATCGGCTTCTGGTATCACAAGCCGGAAGCAGCCGCCGCGGCGAAAAAAGCCTTCATCGTCACCCGCATTGGCGATCTTGGTTTCTTCATCGGCATGGCGTGGCTCTACGCGCAGACCGGCACTTTGCTCTTTTACGATGGCGGATCCGGTTGCCTCGAACATTCTGC
>JAJYBW010000257.1 GCA_021778815.1 Acidobacteriota bacterium
ACCAGCTACGACTACAACGCGCCGCTCGATGAGAGTGGGCGTCCGACGCCGAAGTATTTTCGTTTCCGCGACATCATCGCGAAGGATACCGGGGTCAAGCTGCCTGCCGTGCCCGCGGTGCCGCCGACAATGACGTTGCCCGCGACTTCGCTGGCGGAGGGTGTCTCGTTGTGGAAGACGCTGCCGGCTCCGATCCACTCCGAGCGGCCGCTTTCCATGGAAGCCTTCGGACAGGCGTACGGATATATTTTGTATCGCACGCGTGTGGATGGGCCTGTCGATGGCGAATTGAACTTTGACACGCTGCACGATTACGCGCAGGTGTATCTGGACGGCAAGCTGGTGGGCACGATTGATCGGCGGCTGGGGCAAAATCAAACTCCGATACAGGTTTCTTCCGCCCACGCGCAGTTGGACGTTCTGGTGGAGAATACGGGGCGAGTGAACTTTGGGCCCGCGCTCCCTGGCGAACGAGCCGGTATTGTGGGCAGCGTTCGGTTGGGGCAAAAGGTACTGACGGGGTGGGATGTCTTTCCGTTGCCCATGTTGAAACCGGGCGAGTTGGCGTATGGCAAGCAACCTTGCGTGGGAGCTTGTCTCTACCGCGCCAGCTTTATGGTGACCGCGCCGAAAGACACGTTTCTGGATACCAGCAAGCTGACCAAGGGCGAAGTGTGGCTGAATGGCCGCGCGCTTGGACGGTTCTGGAATGTAGGCCCGCAGAAGGCGCTGTATGTTCCAGCGCCCTGGCTGAAACCGGGCAAGAACGAAGTCGTGGTGTTCGATCTGGACGGGAAACCGGACCAGACCATCGAGGGGTTGGACCATCCAAATCTTCATGCAACCGTGGAGGCAAATCCCACGAAATGACTTTCACAAAATGAAATGAAACTTCGGCGAAGGATGACCCGTCGAAATCACAAAGGCCCCAGTTGCAGAACCATTCCCTGGAGTGTCAGACTAGAATTACCGCGAAGCTCACTCGCGGAAGAATTGATATGGATGTGAGGTCTTTTTAAGGCGGCCCGACTCGCGTGAGGATATTTCCAAGGAAATCACGCGAATCGCTCAACGTACCGCACGCTCCGTCTTCATCCGAATACAGGAGAAACAAATGTCAGCACCGAAGTTTCCTCCGCAGCCCAATGATGCCACGTCCAATACACCGCAAAGCTCTGGTTCTGTGGAATCCGACCAGACGAAGGATCGACCTGTCGCCAAGGGAATTACGCGACGCGGCTTCTTAAAAGGGGCGGGCGTCGCGGCAGCCGGGACCGCTTTGCTGGAAGGGGCGCAGGTCTTTACCCGTGAAGCTGCCGCCGCCACCCGTGGAGAGCACGATGGTGTGAAAGAGTTAGGCCCGGGCGCGGTGCCTGTGACCTTGAGCATAAATGGAAAAGAGCAGACGATTCAGCTGGAGCCGCGGACCACGCTGGCGGATGCTTTGCGCGTGCATATGGGGCTGACCGGTACGAAGGTGGTGTGCGATCGCGGATCGTGTTCGGGCTGTACCGTTCTGCTGGACAATATGCCGGTGAACAGCTGCATGACGCTGGCGGTCGACGCGATTGGGCACAAGGTGACGACGATCGAAGGATTGTCGAGCGCCGCCCATCCAGAGGAGATGCATCCTGTGCAGGCGGCCTTCGTCAAGCATGATGCCATGCAGTGCGGCTTCTGCACGCCGGGCATGGTGATGGCCTGTTCTGCTCTGCTGAAGAAAAATCCCCATCCCACGGAAGACGATGTGCGACAGGCGACGGCGGGCAATCTGTGCCGCTGCGGGACGTACCCGAGAATTTTTGCGGCCACGCTGGATGCTGCCGGCGTCTCCGGCAAAGAATCCATCCGTAACGCGTAGGAGAGAACATGGCGACCAGGGAAACTGATTCAACAGCGGCGCAATCGACACCGACAAAGACCGTCACGATGCCGTACGGAGTTCCGGGCTACACATTGCATGATGTTCAGCGTCAGGTTCCCGAGACGGAACCGCCGGTTCTGCCGGTGAACGCGGACCTGCAGTATATTGGCAAATCTCCCACGCGCTGGGATGCGCACGCCAAGGTGAGTGGAAGCGGGCGCTACACCGCCGATATTCAGTTGCCGGGAATGCTATACGCCCGGATGGTGACGGCGAACGTTCCCCACGCCAGAATTGTTTCGATCGACACTACCGCTGCCAGCAAAGTGCCGGGCGTGAAGGGCGTGTACGTGATTCAGCATGTGCTGGGCGAGGCGGTATTGCGCGATCCATCGCTCGATCAGGGCCGCTATCCCATTGTGCGTTATGCCGGCCAGCCGATTGCGGCAGTCGCGGCGACTCACCCGCACATTGCGGAAGAGGCGGCACAGCTGGTGAAGGTGCAATACGATGCTATGCCGTTTGTTGTCGATATGGAGATGGCTCGTCAAGCCGATGCGCCGCCGGTTTTTCCTGGACCCGCAGACGAAGCAGGCTCGGCAGGCGGTGGCGGCGGACCGAAGGATGTTCCGCAGAAGGGCAATGTACACGGACCTTCGCTGAACAAGCGTGGCGATATCGAACAAGGTTTCAAAGACGCGGACTTCATCGTGGAATCGAAATACACCACCCAGGTGCAGGTGCATAACGCGCTGGAGACGCATGGCGTGGTGGCCGACTGGAAACCGAACCTGCTGACCGTGTGGGCCTCGACGCAAGGGACCGCCAGCGTGCGCGATGAACTGACCGACTACTTTAAAATTCCCAAGTCCCAGATCCGGGTCATTACGGAATATGTCGGCGGAGGGTTTGGCGCAAAATTCGGCGCGGGCAATGAGGGAGTCGTCGCTGCCATTCTGTCGCGGCAGACCGGCGCACCGGTACGGCTGTTGCTCGATCGCAAAGGGGAGCAACTGTCGGTCGGCAATCGTCCCAGCTCCGACCAGACGCTGAAGATCGGCGCCAAGAAGGATGGGACGCTCACAGCCATCCAACTGATCAGCTTTGGCACTGCCGGATGCGGAACTGGCGCGGGCTGTGCTGGACCGGCGACCAATTTATATCAGACGGCGTCGTTGCATACGGAAGAGAACGACGTGTTCATCAACGCGGGGCCTGGGGCTGCGTTTCGTGCGCCTGGCCATCCCCAGGGAGCCTTCGCGCTGGAGCAGACCATCGATGAGATGGCGGAAAAACTGAACATGGAGCCGCTGGAGTTCCGCGAGAAGATTGACACCAATCCAGTGCGACGCGTGGAGCGTCAGATTGTTCGGGAAAGCGCGCTTTGGAAATCGCGCAATCCCAAGCCCAACGCGGACGCAGGTCCCATCAAGCGGGGCGTCGGACTTTCTCAATCCGTTTGGTATCGCTTTATTGAGATGGATTCTGCTGCGGAAGTGCGCGTGCATCGCGACGGCTCAGTGGAAGTTCTTTCCGCAGTTCAAGACATTGGCACCGGCATCAAGACGGTGATGGCGCAGGTTCTGGCGGAGCAGTTTGGAGTGCCGCCGCAACAGGTCTCGGTGAAGATCGGCGACACAAACTATCCGGTCGGACCGAATTCAGGCGGCAGCGTGACGACGGCTTCGTTGACTCCTGCGGTGCGCGATGCGGCGTGGCAGGCTTCGCAGAAATTTCTGGCGAGCATTGCTCCGGCGCTGGGCACGTCAGCGGATGACCTGGTTTTAACCAAGGGCGAAGTTCACAGCAAGAGCGGACATATGCAGCCGATCAGCTTCCGTCGAGCCGCGGCGAAAATGAATACCAGCGAGGTTTCGGCGCAGGCGCGGCGCATTCCCGACTACGACAAAAAACATTACGACACCTATGGCGGCGTGGATGTGGCGGAGATCGAGGTGGATACGGAGATGGGCATCATCCACGTGAAGCAATTCTTCGCGGTGCATGATTGCGGTCGCCCGATGAATCCGTCGCAGGTCATCAACCAGATCAATGGCGGGTTGATCCAGGGAATTTCTTACGGGCTCTACGAAAATCGATTGCTTGACCCAACCTATGGCTTGATGGTGAACGCGAATCTGGATCAGTATAAGATCGCCGGCTCACGGGATATTCCCCAACTGCACGTGCAGCTGGTGGAATCCTACATTGGGCAGAGTTCGACTGACGCCTCCGGCATTGGCGAGGCGGCAGGAATCATCTCTGCGGCAGCGGCCATCGGCAACGCGTTTTACAACGCCACCGGAGTTCGCATGCGCAGCTTGCCGATGACGCCCGCGGCTGTGCTGGAGACCCTGAGCAAGGCCCCGCAAAGGAGTAACGCATGAACCCGTTCGTACTCGCAGACTGCACCACAGAAAGCAGCGCGCTGGCGCAACTGAGCCAGAATGCAAAGGACGGCATTGTGGTCAAGGCCGGCGGAGTCGACCTGCTGGACCGCATGAAAGAGGGTCTGGAATCGCCGACCAAGCTGGTGAATATTCGCAACATCTCCTCGCTGCGCGGCATTCGCGAAACGCCGGAGGGCCTGCATATTGGTCCGCTGACCACGCTGACGGAGATTAGCGAGCATCCGCTGATCCAATCGCAATACACGATTTTTTCCGATGCCTGCGGCAATGCGGCCACTCCGCATATCCGCAACATGGCGACGCTAGGCGGAAATCTGCTGCAGGAAAATCGCTGCTGGTATTTTCGTTCGAAGGATTTCCAATGCCTGCGCAAGGGCAAGGAAATTTGCTTTGCGTTTGGCGGGTTGAATCAATATCACTCGATCATGGACTACGGCGGCTGTCCGGCTGTGGCACCGTCCTCGGCGGCGGTGGGGTTGCTGGGGCTGAATGCCACGGTGGAGCTAACCAGCGCGAAACGCGGCAAGCGCGTCGTTGGCATCAAGGAACTGTACGTGATGCCGGAGGCGAACCCGACAAAGTTCAACGTGGTCGAGCCGGATGAGTTGCTGACCGCCGTGATGATTCCCAAGCCGGCCGCAGGGACGCGCTCCGCGTATCAGAAATACGGTGAGAAGCAGAGCTTCGATTGGGCCATTGCCGATGCGGGCGTGGTGCTGGAGATGGACGGCAACACGTGTCGCCGCGCGGTCGTAACGATGGGGGCTGCATCGCCGGTGGTGCGCCGCTCGGCGCAGGCGGAAGCCGCGCTGGTGGGTAAGCCGATTACCGAAGAGACTGCGCGCGCTGCCGGAAAGGCGTCGATGGAAGGGGCTCAGCCGCTTTCGATGAACGCCTATAAGGTTCAGATGTTTCCAGTGGCCATCTATCGCACAGTGTTGCTGGCTGCCGGACAAATGGGTCGCGACCCGCGGGCCGCAGGATGATTTGCAAGGAGAGAAAATGATGAGCGCAACTGAAACCGCCGCTGGACTCAAGTCGCCGCCTTGCCGCTGTCTCCG
>JAJYBW010000258.1 GCA_021778815.1 Acidobacteriota bacterium
TTTCTACGACGATGGTGTGTCGCGCGTCATGCAACAGATCCATAATCGCGTCGCCGTGCAGCGGGACCAGCCAACGCACCATTAAGTAATTCGCGGAGATTCCCTGCTCGCCGAGCAATTCGCAGGCTTCGTCGATCACCCCGTATGTCGAGCCCCACCCAATCAGCGTCACATCGGCATTGGCTGGGCCATGCAGTTCTGGCGGCGGAACGGAAGCGGCAATCCCGTCCACCTTGCGCATGCGCTTTTCCATCATGGCGCGACGCTTACTGGAGTTGGTGTATTCGTCGCTGATCAGCACGCCATCTTCATCATGCTCGTCGCTGGAGACAACGTGGGTGTAGCCGGGCAGGCCGGGTATAGCCCGCGGAGACACGCCGCTCTCGGTAATCTTGTATCGCTTGTAGGGCTCGTGGTCGCCGGTCCCGTTCGATGTGATCAGTTCTCCTCGATCCACCTCAGGCGCAAAGTCGAGCAGCTTGGGGTCGACGCTGAGGCGTCCCTCTGAAAGCAACAAATCGCAGAGGACAATTCCAGGACACTGGAACTTCTCTGCGACATTGAAAATCTCTGGAATTAACTTGAAGCAATCGGCAATGTCTAGCGGCGCCGCAATCACTTTCGGATAATCGCCAAAACCTGCGCCCAGCATTTGCCATAGATCGCCTTGCTCGGTTTTCGTCGGCACTCCTGTCGACGGTCCCGCACGCTGGCAATCAATCACCACGATCGGAATCTCCGCCTGCGCGGAGAGCCCCATCCCCTCGCTCATCAACGCGAAGCCACCGCCAGAAGTCGCGCACATCGCGCGAACGCCGGCGTGGGCCGCGCCAATCGCCATGGTGACAACGCCAATCTCATCTTCTACCTGGCGCACCATGATTTCTGCCTGGCGCGCATGGCTCGCCATCCAGTGCAACACACCGGTCGCCGGACTCATGGGATATGCCGAATAAAATTTGACACCAGCCGCGGCGCCTCCCATCGCCATGGCGACGTTGCCACTCAACACGGCATAACGCGCGTCGGTCATGGGAAGAGCCCACGCCAGTGGCTTGAAATTCTGAGTGGCGCAATCGTACCCCGCGCGTGCGAGGCTGACATTTTCGTCGATCACCGCCTGTTCCTTCTTGCGGAACTGCTCGGCCAGTACGCTCTCTAGCGCCGGAAATCCAATACCCATCATGCTAAGGGCTGCGCCGATTGCGATCGTGTTTTGCCCCACTTTATTGCGAGTGATGTCCGCCATTTTCGAAACTGGCATGGGACAAAGCTGGACACCTTCGGCCGGGGTACCGGGCTGGATCAGGTCCGCGTTGTAAAGACACGCGCCACCGGCTGTCAGCAGGCGAAGATGTCGATCCATGGTGTCTTGATTCAGCGGAATCAGCAGGTCAAGATGGTCGCCGGTGTTGGAGATTTTTTGCGGGCCGGTTCGAATGGTAAGAAAGGTGTGGCCGCCGCGAATGATGGATTGGTAGGCGTTGTAGGCGTTCAGATGCAGCCCACGCCGGCTAAAGATTTTCGCAAAAATGTCGCCTGGCGTAGCCACACCCTGGCCGGCGGCGCCTCCGATCCCTACAGCGAAAGACTGACTCATACGCGTCTCCCCGGAGCTGTTTCAGGTTTTTCCGCGCCCGCGGATACCTCAACTCGTTAGACTTCCTGACAGTCCAAAAGGTTCACAAACACGGGCAGGGTTCAGTTGTGTGCATCGTAGCCTCTGCGATGCAAAACGGTCAACTGGTCTCTGCTATAGACAGTAGCCAGAGTGACCAGGGCTGGCATTCAACCGCCCGCGCCCTCCTGGGATGCAGTTCTAGGACAAGAGTTGAAGACGGTCTCAGGGGCGGTGCCCTGCATAGCGTGTTCAATTCGGTACAGCCATCGGCGCTTCGCTAGATGGATAATGGGGGGGACTGAGCCCTGAAGTATTCGAATTACGAAGGAGGACCCGAGGGGAGACATGGGGATCACGGATCACGCTATTGCGTCTGCGTCTACCGGCGCGCCTCCTACTCCAGTTCAGACCATCTCGTCGAACGGACTGACCAGCCAAGAGGCGGGCGAGCGCCTGCAAAGAGATGGGCCAAATGCAATGCCGGATACCTCCGCGCATCCGCTACGAAATGCCTTGGCCCAGTTCTGGGCCCCTGTCCCCTGGTTGCTTGAGGCTGCCATTGTGCTGCAGCTAGTACTGCACAAAAATGTGGAGGCCGCTGTCATTGCTGGCTTGCTGGTCTTCAATGCAGCCTTGGCCTACTTCCAGGAAAGTCGCGCCCAGGCCACACTTACCGCCCTGAAATCGCGTCTCGCACTCAACGCTTCCGTACGTCGCGATGGAGGCTGGAAGACAATCCCGGCTGCGGAACTGGTGCGCGGCGATGTAGTGACGTTGTCGCTCGGCGGCGTCGTTGCAGCCGATGTGCACCTTGTCGATGGCTCAGTTCTGCTCGATCAATCGATGCTGACGGGCGAATCGCTGCCAATCGAAGCGGGTGCCGGTGTGGATACCTATGCCGGCGCGCTGGTGCGGCGCGGCGAAGCGACAGCCGTGGTGACAGCGACCGGCGTTCACACCAAATTCGGCCGCACCGCGGAGCTTGTCCGCACAGCACATGTTGTCAGCTCCCAGCAAAAGGCTGTGTTGCGGATCGTTCGCAACCTCTCATTCTTCAATGCCGGCGTCATTCTTCTCATCGGAACGTATGCCTATTTTCACGCGATGCCGTGGAGCGAGATTATTCCCTTGTTGCTCACATCGGTTCTGGCATCGATCCCGGTGGCATTGCCGGCAACCTTCACGCTGGCGGCGGCGCTCGGGGCTCGTTCTCTTGCAAAGGTCGGCGTACTTCCAACTCGACTCACCGCTGTCGATGAAGCCGCAACCATCAACATTCTCTGCTCGGACAAGACGGGAACCTTGACGCGCAACGAACTTTCAGTCACCAGCGTACGACCTATGCCGGGCTTCGACGAAGCGTTCGTTCTCGGCTTGGCTGCGCTCGCCAGTTCGGACGGCGGCCAGGACTCCGTCGATGCAGCCATTCGTTCCGCCGCTGCGCACAAGACTGTGTCCGGACTGCCGAAGCTGAACAAGTTTGTGCCGTTTGACCCCGCAAAGAAGACTTCAGAAGCAACAGCGACAGGTGCCAAGGGAGAGGCCCAGCACATCGTCAAGGGCGCGCCTATCGTCGTCGCTGGGCTTGCAGCACCGGATCCCGCTGCGGCTCCTATTGCCGGCGAACTCGAAAAGCAGGGCTTCCGAGTTCTGGCGGTGGCGGCTGGTCCTCCGGCGTCCATGCAGATGATTGGATTCATCGCGCTCAGCGATCCGCCCCGCGCCGATTCTACCTCACTCATCTCGGAGTTGAGGACTCTCGGCGTGCGCACCGTCATGGTGACGGGTGACGCGCCGGCAACCGCTGCCATTGTCGCTCACGCAGTGGGACTGGAGGGAGCCGTCTGCCCGCCAGGGCCGATCCCTGAGACAGTCAAGCCTGAGGATTTCGCTGTCTTCGCCGGTATTCTCCCAGAAGGAAAATTCAACCTCGTCAAGGCCTTTCAGAGGAACGGCTATACGGTCGGGATGTGTGGGGATGGCGCGAACGATGCGCCCGCGCTGCGTCAGGCACAGATCGGCATTGCTGTATCGACAGCGACCGACGTGGCCAAATCGGCAGCGGGCGTCGTCCTCACGGAAGCCGGATTGGGCGGGATTGTTGCTGCTGTAAAAGAAGGCAGAATCACGTTTCAGCGCATCCTTTCCTACTCGCTAAACTCCGTCAGCAAAAAAATTGTGCAGGTACTTCTGCTGGCTGTCGGCCTGCTCATCACCGGACACGCGGTGCTCACTCCGATGTTGATGGTCATCGTCATGATTACCGGCGACTTTCTTTCCATGTCGCTGACCACCGATCGAGTCCGCAGATCGGAGATGCCGAACGCCTGGAACATTGGCAGGATTACGAGCGCAGCCATCATGCTGGGCGCATTCTGTCTGGCTTTTTGCACTGCGATCTTAATCGTAGGCAAGTTCGAACTGAAACTGGATATAGAAGCGCTGAGGACAATCTCTGTCGTCGCAGTCGTCTATGGCAGCCAGGCCACAATCTATGCTATTCGCGCGCGCCGCCACCTCTGGGGGCTGCGCCCAACGGCGTGGCTTGTGCTCTCCTCTGTTGCCGACGTACTTATCATTTCGACGCTGGCTGTCCGTGGGATTGCGATGGCCCCGCTGCCCGTCTCCGTGGTGGCCTGTGAGTTCGTAGCGGCGATCGTTTTTTGGCTGGTCCTGGACGCGGTCAAGATCCCTGTCTTTGCGCGGCTTGATATCTCGTAAACAAATCGATGCGCCGTCAAACCCCCGGCGTACGTTGGCCGCCGCGAACCCTCTGGGCGCCGCCATTCATGCGACTCCCAGCATTTCCGGCAGACATGGGTTCTGTTGTGGCAGAAATAACGGAAGCTAGATTTCATGCTGGAGCGGGAGACGGGGATCGAACCCGCAACCAACGGCTTGGGAAGCCGCTACTCTACCATTGAGCTACTCCCGCCCGCCTGCTCAGTCTATCAAACGGTCGTCAATTCGGCGGCGTCCTCAAATTCAAGCTCCGAGCCTGGAAGATTCCAGCGTTGGCATTTCGCAGAATCCACAATTTCCTTCACCATCGTCAACACGGCTGGAGCAGCCCCGCTGACCGCGTCGCTCAGTCGCTCTTCCATCTTGAAGGACGCTCCACCCACAGTGATGAGATATGAGACCCTCGGGGTGCGTCCATACAGCTCCTGCGACATCCAGAGCAGGCTTTCTGGACTCATATGGTGAGTCATCAATCGTGCAGGTTTTGTAGTGGCTTCCACTGTGTGAAGTGAAATCTGTCCGGGTTCCGAGGTCGCGGAGCAGTCCAGGAAGATGACTGTGTCTGCCGTGCTGATCGGCTCTGCCATCTCCGGCGTGAACTGCCGCGATGCCATCACCTCCAGTTGCGAGGTGACAAATTGTTCCTGTGCCTTCGAGGCCAGCCAGCCCCCAAAGCCATCATCCCCACGAAGAGGGTTGCCGCATGCCAATAGCAGAGCGGGAGTCATCCGTTACGTCTCCTCTCATCCAGATGGTTTCCATCCGGATCCACCAATTCCACCACCAATGGCATTTGCCCATATGCGTGGGTAGAACAACTAAGACATGGATCGAAGGTGCGAATCACCGCCTCCACCCGATTCAGCATTCCGTCGGTCAGACGGTTGCCGTCAACATAGTGCTGAGCCACCTGCAAGATTCCGCGATTCATGGCTTTGTTGTTTTGCCCGGTAGCGATCACCAGGTTGGCCCA